>JAHEAM010000214.1 GCA_024642765.1 Planctomycetaceae bacterium | reverse complement strand
CTCGAGATTCGGAATTGCTTGCCGCTTGAAAAGTGCCAAGGCACGCGGCATGTGCCAGGCCGATGTCACCAAACCGACGCGATCCGCGACGACCTCTTTTGAATTTGTTCGCCCCTTCAACCAATCGGCGAAAGCCAGTGATTCCTCGCGAGTGTTCATTCCGCGAATCTGCTGGATTCGATCCGTGGGCACACCAAGTTCGTGCAGGATTTGCGCTGCTTCGTCACAAGGATCAAGGTCTGCTTCCGAGCTCTTGAATGTTGTCGAGCCCGTCACAACGATTCGTTCACATTGCCCCGCATGAAACAACTCGGCCGCCAATGCGACGCGTTCTCCAGAATTCGCCAACTGCGGATGGCCGTTGATTCGATCATCGGTTCCCCCTCCCAACACGACGAGGACGTCATACCGCCCGTCCGAAAATGGCTCGACCTGGGCGTACGGGGCCTCCAACGAATTCAAAAGATAATGCGCCACAAGATCATTCCCAGCAAACGTCAACAGTACAAATAGGCCCGCCGCGAACATGGCACCCAAACGATTTCGTTGGAAGACACTTGCAACCCACTGCAAAATCAACCCCAACCAAATCAATCCCACTGGCGCGATCAACAATTTCAGTGATTTTTCAACCAATGTTCGCCCCCAAATACCGCCAACGAGCGACAACGCCAAGACGACGACCAGGAAAACGCATCCCACTGCAGCAAGAATTCCGAAGCGTTTCGGTTTTGAAGTACTCTTTTCGTCTAGCACTGATTGACCAGGCATCTGTTTCTCCAAACTCGTTTTGTTACAGCCATCTACCAAGGACTGGAATTCAACGAGCACCAATAGTAAAGTGTCAGATTACAGAGCGCCAAATTCTGCTCTGTTTTTCAATTCATGCTCTGTTTGCCAATGGAACCATGCTAAGTCTTCAATCTGAGTCACGTCAACGCTGGCTGCACCAAGTCGATGAGAACTTGGCCGATATTTTGATCGATCACGCCCATTGCGAAAAGAAGGCTGCCGCCTGTGCCATGAATCTGATCATGGCTTATGTCGATCATCCCGAGCTCGTTGACGAACTGGTTACCATCGTCAACGAAGAACTCGACCATTTCCAACAGGTCCTCGCACTGCTGGACAAGCGAAACATCAAATTTGGTCGCCAACAGGCCGGGGGTTATGGGCGACAACTCAATGATCTCGTTCGTAAATTCGAGCCCTTCCGCGCAATTGATCGTTTCTTGGTGGCTAGTCTGATTGAAGCCAGGTCATGCGAACGATTTGCACTTTTGCGCGACCATGTTGCCGACAAAGAATTGGCAGAATTCTACGGCAGCCTCTTTGAATCCGAAGCCAGACACCACACAACCTATGTACGCATGGCAAAAGTCTTTGGCTCGGAAGAACAAGTCAAAGAACGCCTCGAAGAACTCTCTGCACTTGAGGCAGAAATCGTTTATCGCGGCGACGCGTTACCGCGCATGCACTCGTAATGCGTTAAATTCTTAGTCAGCGGTGCCATAGCGGGCGATGCAGTAGACGGTTTTGAACAGATCTCGGATGCCGATTTTCTTGCCGTCTTCGTAGGAACGCGCTTTGTAACTGATCGGGACTTCCTGAATACGATAACCACGGCGTGCGATTTTGGCCGTCAACTCGGGCTCGACGCCGAATCGATTCTGTTTGATCGAAACATCTTTAAGGACTTCGCGACGAAACGCTTTGTAACAGGTTTCCATGTCGGTCAATCGAATGCCCGTAAACAGATTTGAACTTTCTGTCAGGAACCAATTGCCCAAGCGGTGGACGAGGGACTTGTCATTTTGGGTTTGGCCAATGTAACGACTACCAAACACGACGTCGGCTTCATTGGCGTAAATTGGTTTCAGTATTGCGGGGATGTCGCGCGGATCGTATTCCAAATCTGCGTCTTGAACCAGAATGATATCGCCACTGACACGTTCAAAGGCATCGCGAAGTGCTGCCCCCTTGCCTTCGTTTTTGTCTTTGAACAGAACCGTCAAATTCGGTGTGCCGACAAGCTTTTCTAGAATTGCTCGTGTGCCATCCGTGCTGGCGTCATCAACAACCACGATTTCGGTAGCGATCGGCAATGCCGCAATTCGACTCAGGACGCGGGCGACGGTTGCTTGCTCATTGAAGACTGGGACGACAACCGAAAGCGTCAATTTATTCGAGTTGTCGTTCGCAACATCGACATTTTGGTAATCGGAGATCTCGTCAAGTACCTGCGATTCGCACGAATGAAGACGACGAAGGACTTCGTCCAATTGAAAATTCGTAGGTAGGCTTTGGATGGAGTTCATGGTTACTACTTATATTACCTTCGGCAATAATAAAAAGTTCGCGGGCGGTCATCGAAAATCTGAAAATGACCCAAATTCATTCAAGGCCTTGCCACAGAACGGCAACTCTCTTCCAACTCTAGGTCAAAGTCACGAAATCACCGAAGTTCTCTGTCTATGCGGCGAATTCCAAATGCCTTTGAAAGCAATGATGTCGATTTTGACGATTAAATTGTGGGGGAGTAAAACAACAAAAGCCAGCGTATTGGCCACAATACACTGGCTAGTTAGTAGATCAGTTTTCAAATCGCGAGATAGATCAACTCCAATCCAGTGTTCCGCCAGTTTGGTACTCCGTCACACGAGTTTCGAAAAAGTTCTTTTCCTTCGGAATATCCATCGTCTCGCTCATCCAAGTAAATGGATTTGGGCTGCCGTATTGTACAGGCAAACCAATGCGTTCGAGACGACGATCCGCGATATGCTGAACGTAGTCTCGGAACAACTCCGAGTTCAGTCCAAGCACACCGTTCGGCAAACAATCGGACGCATAGGCCAGTTCCAACTCCACTGCCTCGCGGACACGATCGATCATGGTCTTTTGAAATTCTGGCGTCCACAGGCCGGGATTTTCGGCTTTGATACCGTTGATCAAATCGATCCCGAAATTCAAGTGAATCGATTCGTCTCGCAAGATATATTGAAATTGTTCGCCAATTCCTTTCATCAAATTGCGTCGATGAAATGAAAGGATCATGACAAAACCGGTATAGAAGAAGATACCTTCCATGATCAAATAGTAACCGATCAAATTCTTCAAAAATGCCTGCTGTCCCTCGAAAGTATTCGACGTGAAATCGGGATCGAGAACTTCTCGAGTCAATTCCATTTCAAACGCATCTTTGCGAGCGATTGCGGGAACCTCACGATACATATTGAAGATTACGCCTTCGTTTAGTCCGAGGCTTTCAACAACGTACAAAAAGGTATGCGTATGAACAGCTTCTTCAAATGCTTGGCGCAACAGATATTGGCGGCATTCCGCGTTGGTCACATGTTTGAAAATTGCCAAAACCAAATTATTGCCAACTAAACTCTCCGCGGTCGAAAAGAACCCAAGGTTTCTTAGGATCACCTTTCGCTCGTCAGCCGTCAGTTGGTTTGAACGCCAGATTTCGATGTCCTTATTCATCGGGACTTCCGTAGGCATCCAATGGTTGGCACATCCATTGACATAATGTTCCCAAGCCCAATTGTATTTGAGCGGCATCAGCTGATTCACATCGACTTGATGACAATTGATCAGCCGTTTTTCGGTGGCATCAATTCGGGAACCTTTTCCTTTGACCTCAACCTTTTCTTCAAAGTCAATCGACATACTTTGGACTCCATCCGTAAGTTAAAAAACAAAAGCAATATTGAAATAAAATTTGACGAAAGAGGGCGGCAGCAAAAAACTGCCAACCCCTTATTATTAATTTCGTTGCCAGGCTATTGGCACGATTCGCAACCTGGATCATCAATCCGACAGGCCTTGACCTCTGGTTGTTGTTCAGGCATTTCGAAATCATCAGCTGATTTCTCCTTGGCCCCAGTCGTATTCGAACGCGCGACTTTCATGTCAGATGAAGCACTTTTGTGTTTCATCCAACGTGGCTGGACACCGAATTTGTTGATGTCGACAGTCGACTTCTCGACTTGGGTTGCCCCCAAAGTTCTCAAGTAGTAAGTCGTCTTGAGACCTTTGGTCCAAGCAAGTTTGTACATTTCATCCAAGCGCTTTCCGCTAGGTTTGTCCATGTACAAGTTTAACGATTGGCCCATATCAATCCACTTTTGGCGGCGGCTGGCACATTCGATCAACCATTTCGCATCGATTTCGAAAGATGTCGCATAACGGGCCTTGATGTCCTCTGGCAAACCTGGAATATCACCCAACGAACCGTCGAAATACTTGAACGCTTCGAGCAACTCATCACACCAAAGGCCACGATCCTGCAATTCTCGGACTAGATTGATGTTGATATGCACGAACTCACCAGACAAATTGCTCTTTGCAAACAAATGCTTGTAGGTTGGTTCAATAGACTGTGTTACGCCAATGATCGTGGAGATCGTCGCTGTAGGTGCAATCGCCATCACGTTGCTATTACGCATTCCATGCTTGGCGATGTGATCGCGAACGACTTGCCAATCCATTGTCGATGCTCGATCCATATCAACGGGCATTCCCCGCTCTTTCTCGAGTAAGTCGATCGTATCGATCGGCAGCAAACCACGATCCCATTTCGAGCCTTGATACGAAGAGTACGGTCCGCGTTCGTCTGCCAAACGGCTAGACGCCATGATCGCAAAATAGGAGATGGCTTCCATACTGCGATCAGCAAACTCAACAGCGCTATCGCTTGCATAGCTAATGCCGCATCGAGCCAGTGCATCCTGAAAACCCATCAATCCCAAACCGACAGGTCGGTGTCGTGAGTTGGCATTTTTGGCCTCTGGCGTTGGATAGAAGTTAATATCAATCACGTTGTCCAGCATGCGCACGGCTGTCGTGACCGTGTTCTCCAGCAGTTCCAAATCCAGCTCACCACCCTGAACATGTTCCAACATGTTGATGGAACCCAAATTGCAAACCGCAATTTCGTCAGCCGAAGTGTTGAGCAAAATTTCAGTGCACAAGTTGCTGCTATGAACCACGCCCGCATGATCCTGCGGCGAACGGATATTTGAGGGATCTTTGAAAGTAATCCAAGGATGGCCGGTTTCAAAAACGCGAGTCAGCATTTTCCTCCACAGGTCGACAGCAGGAACAGTACGAGACAATTTGATCCGGCCATCGCGAGCCATTTCTTCGTATCGCTCGTAACTCGCCTCAAATTTGCTACCAACCAAATCGTGTAGGTCCGGTACATCATCTGGACTAAACAAGGTCCAATCTTGATTGTTGAATACGCGTTTCATGAACAAATCGGGAATCCAATTTGCTGTATGCATGTCGTGAGTACGACGGCGATCGTCGCCGGTGTTCTTACGCAGGTCCAAGAACTCTTCGACATCCAGATGCCAGGTTTCCAAATACGAACACACAGCACCCTTGCGTTTACCACCTTGATTGACGGCGACAGCAGTATCGCTAACGACCTTCAAAAACGGAATAACGCCTTGGCTTTGGCCATTAGTGCCCTTGATATGCGAGTTCGTGGCGCGAATGTTGGTCCAGTCGTTACCAAGTCCACCGGCCCATTTCGAAAGTTTCGCATTGTCCGCGATTACCTTAAAAATGCTATCCAAATCATCAGAAACCGTGCTCAAGTAACAGGAACTCAATTGGGGATGCAACGTTCCCGAATTGAACAAGGTCGGCGTTGCAGAAGTAAAACGGAACGTGGAAAGCAGATTGTAAAACTCAATGGCTCGTTCATTTTTCTGCTCGCCCTCGTTCAAAGACAAGCCCATCGCCACTCGCATCCAAAAGTATTGAGGCGCCTCAAAACGTCGCCCTTCGACATGCAAAAGATACCGATCGTAAATTGTTTGCAAGCCGTGATAGTGAAATTTTTCGTCCCGTTCAGGAACGATTGCCGCCGCAAGAGTTTCCAAATCAAAATTGGCCAATTCTGAAGTCAAACGACCGTAATCAATACCTTCTTTGACATACGAACCAAATTGTGTGCGGTAACGTTCCATAAGATCGTCGTGTTGAGTCGATTTTCCGAGTGACTCGCGGTAGATAATGTTCAGCACCAAGCGGCTTGCGACTTTGTCGTACGACGGATCTTTCTCGATTTTGGCCCGAGCTGCCAGCACCATCGCGCGAGCAATCTCGTCGTTTGAGATTCCGTTGTAAACTTGCTTGGCAATGTCATCACAGAGGTCCTGTGATTCGTCAGCAATCGCTAGTCCATCAAAGGCCTTGAATACTTGCCCACGCAGTCGTTCAAAGTCCATCGCTTCTTGCTGGCCATCACGATTGAGCATCGTTGGCGTTGGCTTTTCCGAAATATCGATTGCATCCGCCGAGCGCAACTGACGCATTTTGGCATGCTCGGCTCGGTAGAGGATGTAGCGTCTGGCAACCGAAAAGTACTCGGCACGCATCAACTCGGATTCCACCAAATCCTGAATGGCTTCAACTGTCAGGCACTCACCCGTATTCTCTCGTTCACGAATAT
The DNA here is from genome assembly GCA_024642765.1 of Planctomycetaceae bacterium. Lineage (GTDB taxonomy): Bacteria > Planctomycetota > Planctomycetia > Pirellulales > Pirellulaceae > BJ22. The sequence continues at coordinate 174 of JAHEAM010000214.1, read as the reverse complement.
CGTCGACCACTTGCTCGGTCATTTGCTCGATTTTTTGCAGCAAGTCGTCACCAAGTTGTTGGGTATCGGACAAGCCTCGTTCGGCACAAAACGCCTTGGCAATCGCTTTCGAAATCAGTTGCTGGTCGAAACTAACAACCCGTCCATCACGCTTTCGAACTTGCAATTCAATTT
>JAHEAM010000213.1 GCA_024642765.1 Planctomycetaceae bacterium | reverse complement strand
CAATACAATCAAGCATTGGTCAAAAACCAAATCGGAGTTGGATATCGGCAAGTGATTGACGCTGAGCAACTTGCCTTGGACGTCGTTATTGAATTACTTGAGAACATCGCGCGAGACGCAAGATTTGAGGACCGGTTTGCGATCGATCCCGTCTATTGGTGCCGAACCATTGCTAGAAGTCGTGTGCGCGACGAAATCAGGCGAGTGAATCGTAAGCGGCGGGCCGGAGACAAAGACACTTGTTCCTTGCAACTCGTCGATAACGGCATCGTTCATGCAGAAGGGAACAATCCTGCCGCGATTGTTGAACGGAAAGAACTTGTGAAAAAAGTCTATTCAATTCTCAGCCCAATCGAATCTCAGGTTGCGCGTTCGTTGCGAGATGGAAATTCGATTCGCGATACTGCGGTCAAAATAGACCGAACTGAGTCGACCGTTCGAAAAATCCAATCCCGCATAGAAACGAAAGCGAGAAAAATTTGCGAATGCGCCAAACGCTCAGAACCTCAGAACCTCAGAACCTCAGAACCTCAGAAAAAATCCGACAAAAAACGAAAATATTTGATTTTCATGGACCGAATTTTGGATTTTTGACGCTTTAGATTGCGGTATCGTATTGGCGTCTGCCTTTTTTGCTTTTAAGAACGTTTGCAAAACGGGGAAACCATCGGGATTAAGTCAAGGAAGATACTTGTTGATTTTCGTTTCTTTGTTAGCCAAATGCGTTCAATTATTTCCCATAAACCAACTACAAAGATCATTATCCGATGACTAATTCTTTCGGCTTTTCTTTTTGGCTAATTAAGCTAGGGACTATTGTCCTATTGGTCGTTGCGATAACTGCTCACGAAGACTGTTTAACGTTAAGAAGAACAGGTTCGTCTGGAATTGCATTGATTCCAAGTGCTTTTCGTGATGAAGGTGGCGATCCAGGGCAGTGGTGTTTTGACCACATAATAGCAGGCACCTGCGGCGGTAGTCTTCAATGTGAAGCCATTGAAATTACTTACGCTAATACATTACATTGCGAGTTTCTCGACGCAAGGCCATCGAGTGCTGGTATGGATCAGTGTTCTGAGTATACCTCAAATGGCGAACCGAACGGTACTCCCTGTATGGGCGAGTCAAACGTTTTCAATACGAATACTGACTGCTTAAAGCTTCCCTGTTTCCCATATTAATATCGTAAAGTCGTTCGAGTAACTGGGTTGTGAAATTTGAAATCAGCGTTCTGAGTTGGGAGTGATTTGTGTTTGTTAGACCTGGCTTGCGAATTATGCTGATAGTCACGGTGTTTTTTTATCCTGTCCTGCTTTCAGCGAGAGCAATGTTTGGTGTCCAACTTGAAGAAGAGATCAATGAAAAGCAATGCGTAAATGTTGTCAAAGAATACTTAGCTTCCTTTGATGATAGTTTGATTGAAGTGTCGTGGTCGGGCATCGTTTATGAGTCAAGAATCGAAAACTCAACAACTTCCGGAGTCCTTCGAATTCAAGAAATCGCGTCTGGAGAAAAAGGGGGGCGCCCTTTCAGTAGTGAGAGCCAGCGATTTTCCAATAAGGAATGGGCCGTAAGTTATTTTGATCGAACGGTTGGTGGCAAAAAACGTGAAGGCTCGTTGGTAGGCTGGGATCTTAGTAAACAACCGCTGGCTAGGTATTCGCCAACTGCTGAAACTATTTTTGTTGTTGACAAGCAAAGTGGTGAGCCGGCGTCCAAATTTATTGACAAGAAGTGCGAGTTTTCCGCAAAGGAATGGCCTCGTGAGGATGTAACTTTGGTGTACGCTCCAGTTTCGGGAAGCAAACATGTTTTTTATGTTGGTGCTGCTGTTGGCGATGGCGGTTCACGGTCGCACTTGGTCGTGAAAAAAATACATTCTTCATTCGAACTTGATCCGGCCGATGGCGAGAATAGAGGCGAAAAACAAATCCCATTAGAGAAGCGAATCAAATACGATGAACGTGTGTTGAGCGTAATTTCATTTCAGCAATCTGATCCTTATCGAACGCCGCAAGTTTTGCAGGGTACCTGGAAGACTCGTACCGTCGAAGGAACGGAGTATGAAGGTACAGAGAAGTACACGATCAAGGTAAGGCCACTTGAATTCGCTTTAAGCGAGGAAATCGCTTTTGTCGACAAGGCACTTGATTCTTCGATCCCAGTGCGATTTCCAAATACTCCCGACATTCCTTATGTTCTAAGAAACGGAAATATCTCAAAGGTTATAGACGTTGACAGACCGATTGCGGAAGTAGCTGTTGAGTCTCGCGAATATTCAAAAGCATGGAGCGTTTGGCCGTATTGGTTGGTCGCGATTGCGATCGGGACTATGATTGGAGTACTTTTTATTCGCCGATTTTGGAAGTGACAACAGAGTCATATAGAGTCTCGCAATCTTTTTTCCAACTTCCAGAAAATCAAAAAGTATTGCTGAATGATTGAGGCTTTTTATGTCGTCTAAGTTAGTTATTCGGTTCTTGTTCGTCCATTTTTTGTACGCTATTGCCTTTTGTTATCCTTACGTTCATTGTTCCGCAAAGTATACTGCTGCACGTCAAGTGAATCTTTGCGGCGTATACGCCGTCTTTGGCTTGTTGGACGCAAACGGAATTTCGACAGACATTGACAAGTTGCTTGTTCAGGAAAATATTAGCAGCGAAACTGGCAGTACGGCCGAGGACATTTGTCGTATGTTGCGGAATCATGGTCTTAACGCGACCATAGTCGGCAGCGCGTCGAGGCACTCACTTGAAGCATCAGGTTGCGTTGCAATTTTAAATCTTAGGGCTCGTACGGGAGCGAGCTGCTCTGGGCATTGGGTCGCATTTTTGGGGCTCAGTGAAGGTGAAGCAGTTTTGTTTGACTATTCAAGACTGGAGAGAATTTATCGGATCACGTTCGCGGATTTGATGACACGATGGGATGGTGCTGCAGTCATTTGTTCCGATAAGGTCAGTGAGTCTCCGTTCACTTTTGTTTTTTTTCGGACTTTCCAAATTGCGCCGCGACTTTCGCTATTCGCCATTTGTTTCCTTTTGTTTGCGAAGTTTCGTCGTTTCACCTGTTCGCGAGTTTTGCAGCTGTTTTTTTTAGTAGTTGTGACTTCATTGGTCGCGGTTTCATGGCAAATCTTTGACTCGTCTTCGGTACTCTGCAATTTGGATTCATCGAGCTGGATGGCTGTGGACCAAAACGATGATTCTATTGCGTCTTGCAATCGGACATTTACAGAGGTGTTGTGCGAGAATCGACCATTTGTGCTAATTGATGCAAGACCGTTTCCATATTGCCTAAATCAAACATTGCCTGGCGCAAAGTTTTGTGGCATCGATCGGCATTTGGACGAATTCCGATTGGAATTGGTTGACATTGACAAGGCCGCGCCAGTTGTTGTTTATTGTCAATCGAAACAATGCCCTTGGGCCGAGCTTATAGCAAAGCGTTTACGCGCTCTCGGATATAAGGATATTAGTGTTTTCGTGCCAGGTGTTAACGGAATTAGTGAGTATTTGGCGATGCAAGGTACCAGGGAATGATGATGATCGAACCAAAGCGATTTCTTAAATTTCAATTGCCTTTTCGTCTTTTCCTTCTGTTAGCCCAAATTGTCCTGGTGTTTTCATTTTTATGGAGTTCATGGACTCACCTAAATAACCAATTTTTTTTTATAAAATCAATTGCGGACTACCAATTAGTTGGCGGTAACACTTCAATTTTTCTTGCGGTAGTATTGCCCATACTCCATATGTGTTTGGGCGTGATGTTATTGGATGGCAAGTGGCTGCAATTCGGTGCAGAAGTTGCTGCAGTTCTTTTGTTTTTTTATTTGGCCGCTCAACTCTCTGTATTGATTAGTGGGAAGCAAGTTGGTTGTAGCTGCTTTGCCTTCGATGATACTCCAATTGGAGTTTATTCAATGGTGCGAACTTCATTACTTTTTGCATTGGCTTTCACGCTTGCATTTTTCTATCGACGAAATCGTTCATCTAGAATTCTCAATGGTCGAGCCGATTCTCTCAATTTGAACGACCTCGGCACGGGGTGAGGCCCAGACTTCGTGCGCCAATTGTGAACATGGCGGCGAAATCGCACTTTTTATCGTTGCGGTGGCGCATCAACCGGAATGGTTCGGGATTGAATTGCGAGAGCACAAAAAGAAAAGAACTTGACGATGAATAACAAGCAGAAAGTTTCGCTATCGGCCAAAACAGAGCCTCGTCAATTTAGAAGCGTGAGAATGTCATGCACTTCCTCTTCGGTGCGCGCGGGGTTTACGATCATTGAACTATTAACTGTCTTGTTCATCATCGTGGTTATGTTGGCTATTGCGATTCCAGTGGTTCAGCGAATGCGTGAAAGTGCAAGAGATGTACAGTGCAAGGGAAATATTCAGCAAACCTGCCTTGGCCTTCTTGGTTACGAGGCTGCGTTCAAGTGTTTTCCATCAGGAACAACAGGTCTCGCCGATGTAGTCGATTTTGATCAGGCGGACGCCAGAAGTTTCCTTTCACCTGAATCGCCAATCTTTTGGAAAAAAGCCCAATTCGCTTCCTATTGGATTCAAATACTTCCATATATTGAACAAGGATCACTATTTGAAACTCTGCCCTCGGCAATGTCCGACCCCAACCGACTGTACGTCGATTCATATTCAAATGGGGCTCCCTATTCCTGGGTTGGTGATGACCCAGCTGTACGTGCGGCGATGTCTACATCGTTTCCTCAGTTGTTTTGTCCCTCAGACACAATGCTGAATGGCTTTGGCAAGACTGAATTAGCCGAGATAGCTCGGCAACCTTGTTTTGATTCACTCGCGGCAACTGATGGGTACTTGGGCGCTACGTTCGAGCGTAAGAGTACTGTCTTTGGAACTAATTATGTCGGATGTGCAGGAGTACATTCTGGGGGTGACGTCGCTGACGGAAGAATTTCTTTATTTCAGGGTACGTTGGGTTCGCGATCGCGTGTCCGGATCAAGAATATTCGCGATGGGCAATCAAACACCTTACTTCTGGGCGAATATTTGGGAGCTTTCGAAAATGGCAAACGAATCGGCGGACCGATTTGGTGTTTTGGTACAATTGCCCGAGGAAGAGGGCATCTACCATGGGGAAGCGGACAAGCAAATGAAAGCGGATACTTATTCGGAGACCCAGTAGACTCCTCGCTTGCCGGTTTTGGATCTGCTCATTCTAACTATATTAATGTAGGTTTGGCTGACGGTAGCGTTCGCAATGTTTCAAAGAGTATAAACTTGTTAACCTGGTATGCGTTATGTGGAATTGAGGACGGCAAAATCGTTCATTGGTAGGAGATCGAGTAGAAGTGCATCTGGGCTGCCACTTTATTCGTCCATTCGAGGTTTTGTTTCGCAACTGGCTAAATCAATACGTTCGTCTTTTTTGCGAAACATTGCGTGCGATTTGCGCCCATCCTGGAATGCCCCATTTTTCTGTACCAGTGGTTATGAAAGTTAGGGTTGGTAAAAAGATAACGGTTGTAAGCGTACACCAGCGGCGTGGTTGACGGGTGGATTAAGTTGGTGGATTTCCATTTGGACTTTCGCCGTTTGAATGAACTAGCACTTCGATTTTGTGCCGTATTAATCCTTGGTATTGCGATTTCACTCCAATTGGGATCTCTCATTTCCAATTTGCCCCTTGAACAAGATTCAACTCTTGTCAGCTATCTCGCTGTTGTTGTAGATACAATTTTGATTGCGATGACATTTGTTGTTTTGATTGTCGCAGGTTTGCTTAGTGCAATTTGGTTTCAAGCCGCAGGTTATTTTGGTTTTTTTGTTTTCCACTGTTTCAACTTTGGTCGCAAGTGCTATTGCCTGAATCAAAATTATCGATCTGACATTGATGCAATTCTGGCAACTTTGTTAATGGCATTTGCACTTTTTTTGTTGGCGACCTTGATTCATCCAGTTTCAAAAATACATTTGAGCCGAGTAATTCGATTGGGGCTTTTGTTCTTGTTTCTTGCGGCCAGCCTTGTTCAATTCTCAAAAAACATTGGTACCGTCGAAAATCTTGGAATCGATTTGTGCCGACTCATAGGTCGCAGACTTCCGATCCTACAACTTAGCTTGAACGGCCCACAACTTCCGAAAGATTTTGAGTGCTGGGTTTTGAACAAAGACTGTGACGAGTGTAAGGAGCTGGCAGAGAGATTGATTCCTCAAAGTTCAATGGCATTTACGAGCCTGCCAGAATTGAAACAACTCATGATTATTGATGATGGCGAGCGGTACTTGATTCATCTCTCCTTGGTTGGAGCTTCACCTCCCAAACTGCAGCAAGTTTTCATTCCAGTTCACCTGAGAATTAAAGACGGTGTTGTCGCTGAGTGCTCGAGTGATTTTGACGGACTAAAAATCGACCGGTGACTTGACGTTTTCCGTTAAAGCTATTCGTTTGGCCTTGGTTCTGGGCGGTGGGTGATTTGGTGTTGGAGGTTAGCGGCGCGGGTTAAGGCACTTTTGCCGAAGCGGTTGCGGATTTCGTCGCTGGTGGAATCGATCCGTTCGTCTTTTTTTTGCTCTTCATTGTCGAATAGTGAAAGTTGTCGCGTTTGTCTGCTACTGAGTTGCGAAACGCCCATTCCCAGCAGTCGCACGCCACGCGAAATCTGTTTTT
>JAHEAM010000212.1:1993-6708 GCA_024642765.1 Planctomycetaceae bacterium | reverse complement strand
TTCTACCGGAAGTGTTTCAGTCGTAAGGCCATCTTCTTTGGCTATGTCCAAGAGGTGCTGGTCCGGAACTGAAAGCCAAAGCGAACGGGCAAGGTCTGCCGCCATTCGATAAGAGTCGTTTCGATGAAATCCTGGCGCGAGAAGAAAACGATGAGAGCAGATAATTGATTTTAGACCCATTTTGGTGGCACCAACGAAATCACCACATTCGTTCAAAGCGTCGAGACTCACTTGATAATACGGAGCCAATTCCTCGTCGGTCAAAGTTGACGAAAATGCTATTTCCGCGAAGCGTTTGATAACTTTCTTCAAGGCATCTTTTGACGTCGATGAAATCGTTACCCTATCCCTCCTTTCGACTGTCTGAGATTCGATCAAGACATCAAGTTCACCAATCGAGGCGAGCGATTTACCGTCAAGAGACACAGCGTCTGACACTGAAAATTTCAAAAATCGCTTCCGAGTTATAGCTGGGAATAAGATTTGCTGTTCGCTCGCCTGCATTACTTCAAGCGACCCAACACTGATTGGTTTACCCCAAAAACTACCGTTGTCCGAAACGTAAACAGAGTATTCCTTGACTTGCCCGTTTCCATTCCCTCCCGACCATGTGGAATACGAGAGGCCAGCAATTCCGCTCTCGGTTGGGTTCTCGATGATCACGAAGTGTGGAGGCGTGGCCAGGTCTGGTTTGAAGCGAGTATGCCAGAATGTGTCTGAGCGTCCATCCTGCATCATTTCTTTTTCCATTCCTTCGTTGAAACTGCTAACAGTGAGCCGACCACCGATTTGCTGAAGAGTTGAGCTTCCAATTGCAACACTTTCGACTTCGCGCTGGGGCGCATCCATGGCCATGCCCGCGAATACCGTGCGATACGAATGTGGCGGCCATTGCTCGACTATCGGCCCGCGGACTTTGAGCTGTTTGATGTATGCCCCCTGTTCACCTGTCGTCTGTCGCCACGTGTTCTTCGAATAGCAGTGCACCGATACATTTTCGCCAGGTCGGAGAAGTCCGCGTATAGTGTGGGACCTCAATTCGGTGTGCCCAATTGAAATAACGTCCAGAAGTCGTTGCGGTTGGGGGCGATCATCGGCATAGAAATATTTACCTGCATAGACCTGTATGGTCAGGTCTTCTTGAAAGTCACCCAATTTGGCGGCGTCAAATGTTAGTTCATACCATCCTTCAACAGGCGGCTCGAAGTTGTCATAAAAGAACGAATAGTTGTTACCGTTGTTGGCTCGTGTCCATGAAAAGAGCAACCCGTCTTTGTAATGTCGCGAGTAAATTCGATACGATACGTCACTCTCCTTGACTTGATTCGTTAGCCAGATTCGCTCTTGTGCAAAACCGTCTTCAGGAAAGGCAAACTCGACCATTTCATCCGCTGTCGAAAGATAGGTACCGAGCATTTCTTTCGTGAGCTTGATTTTTACGTCCGTATCAAAGTCGCATGTACCGCGATCTTCGGGGATCTCTTCGGCAATATCCAATTCGATCCCGAGCAAATCATTGACCGACCGAACAAACTCGTAGCGGCTAATGCGCCGAAACGAATTCGGTACGTCTTCAACATGACGCCCAACAAGCCAATTCAAGATGAGCATTTTCTCTGCCCCGGTCGGCTGGTCTGCTTCCGCGGGAGGCATTTTCTCAGTGAGCAAATTCTCAAAAACGATCCTGGCGTTGAAGCGATCGTGCTTCAATAAGTCTTCCAAATTGAGGCCACCCGACACTGACAAGTCGTCATGACAATCGAGACAATAGTTTGTTATTAACATCGTTGCATCAGTAGGCGGCAGAGCTTCAACCTTGCGAGCCATTGTTTCTTGCAAGCCACTAGCGGAAACTCCAGACATTCCAACGAACTCTATCGCCAGTGATAACAGTAGGACAGTAATCCCATTCATCATTTTCCCAATTCGATCATCGTATGTTTCGACCAGCACGATACTTAGTTTAACGAATCTTCAAGTTGAATAGCAATTATTTTTCCCTATTGTCCGAGAACTCCACGTTGCTTCTCAAAAGAAATCCTCGCCAGACCGGCGGGCGGTGAACCCGTTTTAAATAGCGCTGAGATGTGGCGAGTGTCCGTTGTTTAGACGATGATCGAAATGCCTCCGTCAATCATACTTTCTCCGTTGTCGTTGCATGTGTTTCATTTTGCAGCCCAATCGATCTCTGCTTATTTCGAAGTTCTTACTTCACAACTGGATGGGTGGACAAATTGCTTTGGAAGGGTGCGTTAACCGACCTGTTAGTGAAAAAGATCATGCATAACGAGAAAGGCTTTTCGAAGCCATCGAAAAGAAGCCAGAAGTCCGCGCAACAGAAGGCCGCTGCTGGAAACCTGCGGCAGGCGAGTCGGTCAATCGTCCTGCGAGCTACAGAATTCCAATGCCGGCTAGAATCTACTCGGCGTCAAGCCGGCTTAATGAGCAAACTCAAAAGTAGGTGGCCCAATATGTAAGACTGACTTATTCTTGGTTCAACAAAAAAGAGGCGCCGGTAATTATTACGGAAACTGCGCGGCGCTGATTTCACTCTAGACGCTACTTGCAACTTGTGATTGCTCCGGCGATCGAATGATCTCAAAACGAAAATCTTCGCCATCGAAATCAATCTTAATGCCTGCATGTTTCTTGAGGTCACCTTTCAGCAATTCAGTTGCTAACGGGTTGGCGACACGTTGTTGGATCACTCGTTTTATTGGACGGGCGCCATACTTTGGATCGTAACCTTCTTCGGCAATTGCCAGTCTAGCCGCGGGAGTAATTTCCAACTCGAAGCCTTGTTCTTCCATACGCAGCGCCAGGTGTTTTAATTGAATGATCACAATCCTTTCCAATTGTTCTCGTCCAAGAGGATGGAACACAATCTTCTCGTCAATTCGGTTCAACAGTTCTGGCGCAAAACGGGCCTGCAGAGCTGCTTCCACGGCGTCTTGTATTTCTTCGATCGATCCTCGATCTTTCGCGATTTTTTGGATAAGCTGACTGCCAATATTGCTGGTCATTACGACAATCGTATTGGTGAAATCGACTGTGTGGCCTTGGCCGTCCGTTAGCCGACCATCATCCAACACCTGCAACAGAATGTTAAAAACATCATCATGAGCCTTTTCAATTTCGTCTAATAATACGACGGAATAGGGGCGACGGCGTACGGCCTCTGTCAATTTCCCTCCTTCCTCATAACCGACATAGCCGGGAGGGGCACCGACCAATCGACTGACTGCATGACGTTCCATGAACTCGCTCATATCAATACGAACCATAGCATGTTCGTCATCGAACATGACTTCGGCAAGCGCCTTGCAAAGCTCCGTTTTGCCCACGCCAGTTGGTCCCAAGAACAGAAACGAACCGATGGGACGATTCGGATCTTGTAATCCACTTCGACTACGACGCACGGCGTTGGACACGGCAGTCACTGCTTCGTCTTGACCAACAACTCTCTGGTGCAGGCGATCCTCCATCACCAGCAACTTTGCGCGCTCTGTTTCTAGCATTCTCGAAACGGGAACACCAGTCCAAGCGCTCACGACCTCGGCAATTTCGTCCTCGGTTACTTGCTCGCTCAACAGACGTGCCTTGTCGGACTTTTTTGATGTCCCTTCTTGTTCGCTTCGGGATTCTGCAACATTGATTTGTTCGTTGAGTTTTTTTCGTTCGACGTCAAGTTCGTAAAGGCGTCGATAATCGTCTTCTCCGACCATCTGTCCGCTCGATTGCTTGGCTTTGATCGTGCTATCCAGTTGTTCGAACTGACGCAGTGTTTCCGTGAGTTGTTCGCGTACCTTCTTGATATCAGTCATGCCAAGTTTTTCCGATTCCCATTGCTCGCGCAGGCTGGCCAGCACCCGCTTTTGTTCTTCCATTTCTTTATGTACTTGTTCGAGACGCGTTTGAACCCCTTCGTCTTCTTCGTCTGCCAATTGCCTCGCGGCAAGCTCGAGTTGAGTTAAACGGCGTTGAACAAGATCAATTTCTTGGGGCACGCTATCGAGCTCCATCGCCAATTTCGATGCGGCCTCATCGACTAAATCGATCGCCTTGTCTGGCAGAAACCTGTCGGTGATGTAGCGTTGCGAAAGTCGTGCCGCTGCGACAAGTGCCGAGTCTTTGATCTGGACGCCATGGTGTGTTTCATAGCGTTGCTTCAAACCTCTCAGGATCGTGATCGTATCTTCGACTGTTGGTTCACCGACGAATACAGGTTGAAAACGTCGTTCCAACGCAGCGTCTTTTTCGATGTATTTTCGATATTCGTCTAGAGTCGTTGCGCCAATACAATGCAATTCGCCACGCGCAAGTGCAGGCTTTAACAAGTTCGCAGCATCTCCTGTGCCCTCGGCGGCACCAGCACCGATAACAGTATGCAATTCATCAATGAACAAAATCACTTCGCCGGCGGAATCTGTCACCTCGCGTAAGACAGATTTAAGACGTTCCTCAAACTCTCCCCTAAATTTTGCACCGGCGATCAAAGCCCCCATGTCTAGGGCAACCACTCGCTTGTTTCGAAGACTTTGCGGAACGTCGTTCATAACGATTCGCAATGCAAGTCCCTCCGCGATGGCTGTCTTTCCGACACCGGGCTCGCCGATTAGTACAGGGTTGTTTTTTCGACGTCGCGAGAGCACTTGGATCACGCGACGAATTTCATGGTCACGCCCGATCACCGGATCAAGTTTCCCTGCTTCGGC
>JAHEAM010000212.1:0-1983 GCA_024642765.1 Planctomycetaceae bacterium | reverse complement strand
GATTCCATATTTTTTGAGTGCTTGGAATTTCCCTTCTGGATTTTGATCGGTGACTTTGGCTGAACCTCGGATTTGCTGGATGGCGGAACGAATCTCGGCTTCTTTAACTGCATTCATGTCGAGAATACGTTTTGACTGCGTCTCGACCGTGGATAAAGCCAAGAGCAAGTGCTCCGTTGAAGTGAATTCGTCGCTCATTTCTTGAGTCATTTTTACTGCCCGTTGCAGCACATCCTGAAGCTGTCGATTCGGATTGGGCGCTGAGCCACCGGAGGCTGTTGGCAAACGATTCAATTCCGATTCGACCATCGACAGCAGTTGAGTTGTCGGAATTTTCATCGACTCAAGCAACGGCAGAACAAGTCCGTCGGTCTCTCGAACAAGCGCAGCCAACAGATGCAAAGGCGTGAATTCAGGATTGCCGTTACTTTGGGCCAAGGCCTGAGCGTTGACGACTGCTTCTTGAGCCTTGGTGGTCAGTTTGTCGAATTGAAAGTTCATGAATGTTGCTCCATTTGTTTTTGCCTTGGCCCAACAATACTTGTGTAAACTGAGAGGCGCAAAATGTCAGTACGTTGTGACCTGCGACCTCAAGAGCAAATTACATACCGAATGGATTTTGCAGGTCGCCCCGGGCGGTCGCGCGCTTCGACTCGTGTTCGTTGCGCATCCCCTGCCGAACAAATCTGAATCTTTGGGGCCAACATGCGACTGAAGAAAGAAGCCAACGGACGCCGTTCTGTCCAGACCGAAGTCGAGGTCCTCGGCACTCAGGAGAGCGCCGGACAACGCCCGTGGGTGTTCGATTACTCAGCGACGTCGTCGAGTACACAACCGAGAGTCCGTACGACGCGCTGCTGAGACTCGATTCGCCAGAAACAGGGATAGCTGCTCTAGTCTAGACGCCATAACCGACCTCGATGGACCGGGAATCGTGGCGATGAACATCTATCTATACGGCGATCAAGCAGCTGAAATCGTCACCGGCGAAATGCCGCAGTGGCAGGCGTGAATTCCAGAATACTTTCCCGATGCCAACTGAACCAAAAGTGTGCGATTGGGCGCGCCTTCGTGGGCACATTTCATCGCTATGCACTGGACTATGGCTGGCGGTTGGGTGGGATATGGCCAGGTTGTGTGTACTTTTGTTGGTATTTCTCGTAGAGCTGTGTCTGGCGATTGGATAGATCAACATTCCGTCCTTGAACGTATGCTCCCAATACCTGAGTTCGGGTATCTAATGGATCGCCATCCGTCACAATAAAGGTGGCATCTTTACCTGCGTCCAACGACCCCAGTTTATCCCCCAATCCGAAAATCATTGCCGGATAAATCGTTACGGCTTTGAGTGCCTCTTCCGCAGGTAAACCAAATGCAATCGCGGTTCCAGCATGATAGGGCAGGTTTCGAGTATTCCAAGTCTCCGAACGATCCGTACTCGAAATGCAAAATCGTATACCCGCCTTATGCAAACGCGCCGGCAAAGTGTAAGCGTAGTCCTCAGGCTCGTTGGCTCGTTGTGGCATTCGGTAGACCGCAGAGATCACGACGGGAACATTGTTCTTTTTTAGCAACTCCGCACAATGCGGTGCATCGTAACCACCTAAAATAATGAGTTTGCATTTCTGCTCAATCGCGAAGCCAACTGCCGCTTGAATATCCACAAGTGAATCTGCGCGAACGTACAACGGCACAATGCCAGCGAGCACATCGGCCATCGATTCCAAACGCAAATCCAATCGTTGGTCAGCGCTGGCATCTTGACGCAATGCTCGATACGCTCGAGCATCGTCGAATAGTTTCTTGAGTCGTTCGATACCCGAATTCGTATTGTCAGTAGGCTCTGTACGACGGCGACGGCCCCGTGAGGATGACGGCCAATTCACAACCAGTCCAGCGGAGTCACTTAATGTCATATCTTCCGAAGTCCAACCTTCTAGTTGGATCGCAGCTGCCTTGCCAGATACGAGTCCACCCGACGGA
>JAHEAM010000211.1 GCA_024642765.1 Planctomycetaceae bacterium | reverse complement strand
ATGGTTGGACGCCTGCCACCCTTTCGCTCGGCTACTTTCAAAAAGCGAGTGAACGAGAACAACACGTCGCCTCCCGATCATTAGATATGGTACGGCGAGCCTCTGGTGGCGGCGCGATCGTCCATGATCAAGAGTTGACATACAGCCTGTTCGTTGGCACCAGCCATCGTTGGGCCTACGAGCACCAACGCTTGTACGATATGGTGCACAAAGTTGTAATCGAGAGTTTGGCCCAATTTGATGTTCAGGCAGACCTTTATCGAGCCTCCGGTGCCGAAACAGAATCACAAAAGCCGTTCTTGTGCTTCGAAAGACGTGCGGAAGGCGATTTAGTATTGGGTGGATACAAAGTCGGCGGCAGTGCTCAGCGAAGGTCTAGAACTGCCGTTTTGCAACACGGCAGTCTGCTCATCGCCCAATCACAGTTCGCACCAGAACTACTCGGAATCGAGGAATTAACTGGAATCAGCATTGATCGCGACCGCCTGACGCGACTTATTCGAGACGGAATTGAAAATTCTTTAGGGGTAAAATTTGAAGACCTCGATTTATCGACAAATCAAAAAGCCATGGCTCGAAAGTACCAAGTCGAGCGTTTTGGAGACATGTCTTGGACCCGAAACCGCTAGGACCCGTTTTTTCGTTTCCCTTTCTCTTTGCGGGCTCATAATTCACTTTAACCGACATTTTACGGCGCAAAAGGCTTGATAAGTCAGACGATTGAATAGTACAATGGTCAATAGAGAAGTAGAGGCCAGGCTGGATCTCAATCAGTTGAATTGAAGGTTTCAATTTGACTCGATCTTGGATGCGAGAACTTAAATTCAAGCTCGAATTTGGTTGCGGATTCATTCTAAAATGCATGCGAGGAGGGATTGGATGCAAGTTAAATTGAAGGTCATCGGGGGAAAGAATGACGGACGCGAAATCGAAACTGACGTCGTCATCACCGATTTGCATAGTCGCAATGGAACGTTTATTAACGGCGAACCGATTCAGGGCGAATACATCGCGAAAGTCGGCGATATTCTAAGAGTTGCTAGACTTCAATTCGAAGTCTTGATCGATGTAACGCAACCAAGTGCCAAACGGCCCAAAGTCGAGGATGTTGCCAGCGTCGTTAATCGAACGGCCGAAGGAATACGAAAACCTTCAGGCAACCTAGAAGAAAGCATTTCCGATTGGCTATCTGATGATCTCGACGCCGAGAAAAGTCTTTCGGATACGACTCAGTTGAGCTTGGAAGATACAAAAGCGATCATTCAAGAAGCAGAGAAAAAAGCCCTGCAAAAGGAACTAGAGAAAAAATCGAAATCGGATTCGGGAGTCTATAAAAACGAAGACTCGGATCCAGGCTCAAGTAGTTCCACAGGAAAATTGCCGCCGTTGCCCCGTTTTTCACATGAATCATCAAAAGGTGCGGCTGACGACGTACTGCGAAAGTTCTTCAATCGCCGTTAGTCAGATTTTGAAAATTGAAAATCGTTCTGAACCGCGAGTCTACATTCGCGGTTTTTTTGTTGTTTGTCCAGTTTGACGCCAAGACCCACCAGTTTTACACGAACAGAACCCAAAGTCGGAAATTTCTAGGTGCTTACCCATTTTTTTCACGACTTTATCGGAAAGTCCGTTTTTTTTTGAAAACATGGAAACCTTGCGCTACGTACATGAGGTAGCGTCTGCGGGACCGAGCTGAAAACAGGGTGCGTACGTGGCAACTGAACTAAATACAATCGTAAACGGATGCTTGGCTGGGAAGCAAACAGCGTTCTTTGAGCTTGTTGGTCGGTATCGAGGCATGGTTTATGGATTATGCCTTCGTATGCTCAGGCATCACCAAGAAGCCGAGGACGCGACGCAAGAAACGTTTGTTCGCGTGTGTAACAATCTGCACCAATGGGATTCTACGCGTAGTTTTGAGCCTTGGTTGATGACTATCGCTGGCAACCGCTGCCGCACTCGACTTGCGAAACGCTCGCGTCGTCCCCATTCGACTTCACTTGATTATCCAATTGAAGACAAGTGCCATCTCGAATTCGAAGCCGGACATCTGGCCGAAGAAATAGAGGCCGTCTTGGATCTGGTCAAAGGCGATTGCAAACAAGCCTTCCTCTTGTTTTACAAAAATCGTTTTTCGTACATTGAGATTTCAGAACAATTAAACATCCCACTGGGTACAGTAAAGACATGGGTGCATCGCGCCCGAAAAGAACTTATCGAGAGACTCGCCAATAGAGGAACAATTGATGTTCGACATAAAAATTTGTCAAACAGTTGAAAACCAAATCCAAGATTCACTCGATGCGCGTAAATGCCCTAGTAACGATCCTCAGATTGTGGAGCACGTTCGAATCTGCCCTGATTGCGAGCGACGACTCCAAGAATTCCTCCAGTTGTCAGCGTTGTTGGAAACGGC
The DNA here is from genome assembly GCA_024642765.1 of Planctomycetaceae bacterium. Taxonomy (GTDB): domain Bacteria; phylum Planctomycetota; class Planctomycetia; order Pirellulales; family Pirellulaceae; genus BJ22. The sequence continues at coordinate 4,320 of JAHEAM010000211.1, read as the reverse complement.
ATATCCGACGCAATATTCAAGTTCAAGTGTGCCAAATTCAAACAAGTCAATTCCAGAATTTGCTCCGCAAATGTTGAACCCTTGCGTGTCAACAGGAGCGACGAAAGAAAATCTTCCGGCCGTCAGCAATCTTGCCAACACCGCCTCTGAACGACAAAATCGAGTTCTTCGACCATCGCTAATGAATTGGCAGTCACTGCTCGGAACACTCGCTGCATCGATTCTCGTTATCGCAATGCTCGAGGGACGCGATTCCATTCATGTAAATATGAGGGGCCCCGAACTTAGCTCAATCCGCAGCCAAACAGTTACTAGTCCATCGTCGAGTCCGGTGCCCGTGGTCAGTAGTTGGAGCATTCCATCGCCTTCAGATTTTTGGCGGAAGAGCAATTATTCCAAAACGAGCAGCGCATCTTTGGTGACGTGTTATGAGTTGACTTCGGAATTACCTGGTATTCGGCCATTGCAGGCATCCGTGGAAGCGACAATCGAGTACTTCCAACACACAATCGTCGACGATAAACCTGCGCCCCCAGCTGAACCTGCTTCGCCCAAAAAAGAAAACGGCAAAACACCCAAGGTCGGAAATTTCGCATCCCCATTAGCTATTTGCCTCGCTTGAGATATTTACATCGACGCGCCTTTCATAACTTAGGTCGTTGTAACCGTTACGACCCATCTCATTTGAAGCAATCCCCTCGCTTCTGAACGAATCTCCAAGAATAATTCGTCATCTTTCCCTGACCGGTCTATCTTTCCAGGTCGCCAAAACCGGCATCTCGCCAAAATTCGAGTCACAGTACTGAGAGACCTGAAATCAAAATGGCAAAACAGCAAAAATCTAAACAATCCGAACCATCCATTAGCAAACTAGACGAAACGGGTTTTCGCTCCTGTTCTGACCAACGTGTCAAATCGGTACCGGTAGCCGAGGAACGCCGAAAAAACAATCGTCGTCGTCATATTGACCCGACCACGTGCGAACGTGAATACAACGAAAACGAAATCGAATTCATGCGAGCCATGGATGACTACAAACAAGCCAGTGGGCGTATGTTCCCGACTTGCTCAGAAATCTTGGAAGTCCTAATGAAACTTGGCTACAAAAAAGTCGAAAACGTATTCGATTCGCAAACACAAACCGCCTTGCCAATTGCAACCGAAAACCTCTTTCTGGATGAAGCGACTAACGTCTAAACATTTTGATGTTAAGCCAAAATTGGCGTACGCGATTGCCATAAATTTACTAGCCAACAGCACATCGCGTACGCTTTGACTGAATTTCTTGACTGATGGCTATCGCCTCAAACATTACGAACATTGGGGCAAGGATGGCATTGCGATCCTTGCTCTAATTTCTCCATCGCAGCTGGACACTCGGGCAGACACACAGGATGGTTGCCCAAAAAATTGGACTGTTTCCCCACGATGGGACGTTGCCACAAGCAGGATGCTTGTGGAAGCTTCTCCTGCTGCCCCCTAAACACGTAAGTCAACACCCAATGGCCCAGCAAACAGCGCAACCAACTTTGTGCTAGCAACACAGGTCAGTTATCACTGGCTTGCTCCTTCTTGGCCGAATAAAAACCATGAAATTTTAGAGCTTTGGTTCAAGGTTTGGATTGCTCTTGCCGGACTTACAGTGTTCCTTTACTTTCTCCATCGTCAATTGGATAGAAATCGAAGGTAACGGTTTGTGCCGTTCCGATTCGAGTCGATTCACACCTACAGTGATGGACCAGCGATGGATCGCAAACTTCTAACAGATTTTAGGCATCCCTACTTTCAAGGTATGGCTGCCATCGGACTAATGCTGACCATCACAGGCGGTTGCCAGTTGGCTGCACGAAACCATAACGTCCAAGGCGTTGCGTCCTATCAATCGGGCCAAATCTCACAGGCAATCAATGAATTTCAACAAGCCCTCGTTCAAAATCCACAAGACGCAGAAGCGTACTATAATCTCGGGGCCTCTTACTACGCGCTCGGCAAACAATCGAATAACCAACAGTGGATCCAACAAGCTGAACAACTATATCGGCAAAGTATCGCATTGAATGAGCGACAAGTTGCTCCACATCGAGGATTGGCTGCGTTGCTGGTTGAAACGGGTCGCCAACGTCAAGCCTTTGATCTTCTGAACACTTGGCAACGTCGCAATCCCAACATGTCCGACCCATTGGTTGAAATCGCAAGGTTGCATCAAGAACACGGCGACATAAATCGCGCGGGCGACTATTTGGCTGATGCACTTCGAATCGACAGTAATAATCCACGCGTCTTGAAAGCCATGGGTTACGTTCGCGAGCAACAAGGCCAATATGCTCTCGCGCTAGAAAACTACACACGCAGTTACCAACAGGATTCGCGACAGGGAGACCTTGCTGACCAAATTGCTCGACTGCAAACACAGGTTCGCATGGCTGGCGCTAACCAACCTTTGAATCAACTGCAAACGCCACGCTTCTAAACATCTGTCGGGCCTTAGTTGCCATTTCAGCAGAACGCCGCCGACCGTACGGTACAGCAAATCTCGAAGTGCTTGCTCATTCTGGAAAAATTTGTTTTGAAAACCAGATTGGGCTTTCACATCCTCAACGGCCTTTCAGCGCACACTTTTGCACTTTTGTATTGCAGTGCCCCATAATTTCGAAATTCAGCCCGATTCACAAACTTGACTAAGCCCGCTAATCTGCGACTAGATTTCTTTACAATTTTCGCAAATAGAATCCGATGAACACAACCATCCAAAACCGAGTTTGGAATTTTTCGGCTGGTCCAGCCATGCTGCCTCTGCCAGTACTTTTGCAAATACAAAAGGAGATCCTAAACTACGGTTCGTCGGGCGAAAGCGTTGTGGAGATGAGTCATCGCAGCAAGGTATTCGTTGATATCTTTGATGATGCCATCCAACGCCTTCGTCGCTTACTAGACGTCCCCGACGAATTCGAAATTTTGTTTCTGCAAGGTGGCGGGCGCCTACAAAACATTATGATCCCGATGAATTTTCTCACACCAGAAAATCCTATCGCGGATTTTATCGTCACTGGAGCATGGGGCAATTATAGCCTCAAAGACGCCAAAAAATTCGGCGACATCCATATTGCGTTCACGGACGAAGACAACAACTTTCGGACGTTGCCTTCCACCTCTGAGTTACAGCTTAACTCCCACGCGGCTTACGTTCATTTGACCTCAAACGAAACCATTCATGGCGTTCAGTTTGATTCACTTCCCGATACTGGCAAGGTTCCATTAGTCGTTGACGCATCGTCGGATTTCCTTTCACGGCCAATCGATTTCAGTCGAGTCAGTTTAGTCTACGCGTGCGCTCAAAAGAACGCTGGGATTGCTGGCCTAGCAGTTGTCATTGCCCGACGCGATATGATTGAAAAAACTCAAAATAATGCGCCGGGTTATCTGAGCTATGCCGCGCATTTGAAGGCCGATGGTATGTACAACACTCCGCCGACATTCGCCATCTATGTCACCGGACTCGTTTGTCGTTGGGTCGAAGAAACGATCGGTAGTATCAACGACATGCAACAACGCAACGAGAAAAGGGCTCAATTGGTTTATTCGGCACTCGATAGGCACAAACAATTTTATAGTGTCCACCCCATTGAATCCGCACGATCAAGAATGAACATTTGCTTTAAGACGCCAACAAGTGTCCTGGATGAAACCTTTTGTCAGGCCGCCCACTCACACCAGCTCAGCGATTTGAAGGGGCACCGATCAGTCGGTGGCATTCGCGCATCGATCTACAACGCCATGCCCGAGGAAGGTGTTAAGTCACTTTGTCAGTTTATTGAAGAATTCGCAACGCGTAACGGTTAGTATTCAACCATGAAGGAATTTAGGAATCGCAATGAATTGGAAAGTAATCGTTCTCGATGACTTATCGGCAGATGGCTTGGAGCTGCTCAACGCTGCAGAAAGCATCGAATACGAAATTCATATCGGCCTGAAGGGCGATGAATTACGATCAAAACTATCGGAATTTGACGGAGCGATTTGCCGAAGCGGCGTTAAGATCACTGCCGACGCGCTGGCAGGCAACCGACGTTTGAAGGCCATCGTTCGCGCTGGTGTTGGAACCGACAACATCGACAAGGCCGCTGCCACTAGACTTGGCATCATTGTCATGAATACTCCATCGGGTAATACGGTGAGCACAGCGGAACATACGATGGCACTAATGCTCGGCCTCGCAAGAAACACAGCACCAGCGCACGCAAGCCTCAAGTCTGGAAAATGGGATCGCAAGAACTTTTCTGGAATCGAATTGCGCGGCAAAACACTGGGCATTGTCGGATT
>JAHEAM010000210.1 GCA_024642765.1 Planctomycetaceae bacterium | reverse complement strand
CACCGGCAACGCCTCAAACTCTCCGCAAACAGTCACTGTAAATCTCGAAGTAATCCCAGGACCTCCTGGGCCTCCGTAGTAAAGGAAAAATAATGGCGGCGACACCAGTAATACCCGATCCAGCACCAGGCGACTATTCAACAAGCGGGCAGGTCCTCACGCAAACGCCCATTGACACTGGAGACGGCAACACGGTCGAGGCCGGCGAGTCACTCACGCTGATCATTGTCCGCAACACTGGAGGATCCGCTCACACGTTCACGATCACGAGCCAGCCGGACGCCTGCGCCGGCCGCCTCGGCGATGTCTCACAATCGATCGCCGCCGGCGAGGAACGCATCTGGAAACTACCAGCCAGCGGCTGGGCCGACGTCGATGGCCTCATCTCCTTCGGAGGCGACGACGCCGAACTCGAGGTGAAGATCATCACGATCTGAAAGGTACTTTAATCAAATGAGTACGATTCAATGGTACTATTTCTTCTTGATGTCAGTCGGCGATTGTTCCTGATTCTTCGCTTTGGTGTAAAGAATCTCCATCATCTTCATATCCTCGCCGTCAGGACCAGCCATGGTCATCGTGAATAGACGGGATTTGTCCTTCTTATAGAGCGTCGTCATTTTGAATTTCATATCGCTTCCGTCTGGACCCTTGGTTTCACCAGTAGTGGTCAAGGTTTGAGTTTCGTCATCCCAAGTGCCTTCCACGACCATTGGGTTATTGCTCATCGAATCGATCCAGTTGCCAAAGTACTTTTTGGAATCAGCGTTATACCCCGTGTAGCTCGCACCTTCGAACGCCATGCCGGCCATTTCACCTTTAAAGTGGCTCACGAGCCACATGTCACCCAACATCGATACGTGTTCGGTTCCTTTTGAAACCGCTGGTTTGTCAGCGCCCGGTTCAAACATTCTTACTTCGGCATCCCATGCTCCGACATCTTGTTTAAAACGTTCCATTCCTGTGTCTTGTGCAAACGTAATGCTTGCCAAAGCAAAGACGGCGAGTACAGCCAGTGAATTACTTCTTAGAATCATGATTAAGCTCCAATCGATTTTTGATTTGAACGACCTTTTTTGCAGCGGCTGATTGTCGGAGAAGCCATTAGCCCAGTCAATTGCCAAACCGGCTAGGGCAATGTCTTCTTCCCATTTTTTGGGTGTTATTGGTATCATTTTTGATTTCCGCCAGGACCAAAATGCAATTCTCTGCCATTCTGTTTTTGTTTCTGGCTTTTACCGCTCAGGCAACCGTGGTTTACCTGATTCCGTTTGCTGTCCGCCCTGTACTAGCTGATGTCCAATTTTGAATATCGGTGGCAACGATTGTTGAGTTTTTGTTGAGTTCACCTTTTAAAAACAACGGAAGGCACGGGATTCGAACCCGCAACCCATTGCTGGGCACTTCATTTCCAATGAAGCCGCTAACCATTCGCTTACCTTCCATTAGCTATATCCCATTCAAAAACAGGCTAGCTACTAAAAACTATTAGTCCTTATCCTACCAAGCGTTGTCACCCTTTTTGGGTGCTCTTTCAATGCTGGTCGGCATTTCTTGTAATTTAGCCGTCCATCACGTCGGCTTCTCGTGATTTCGCCATCTCGCTTACTTGGTCTTCATATCGTTTTGTTAGGTCTTGGACCCTTTCTTTTCCTGCGTCTCGATCGTCTTCGCTGATCGTCTTGGCTTTCTCAAGCGTCTCGATGGCCTTATTTCCGTCGCGACGAATGTTGCGGATAGAGACCTTCGCTTCTTCTGCTAAGTCCTTGATGCGGCCCACCATTTTTTTGCGGACGTCTGTCGAAAGGGGTGGGATGTTGATGCGGATCACCCGACCGTCGCTTTGTGGATTGAAGCCTAGGTCCGAAGCAACAATTGCTTTTTCAATGTCTTTGATAGTTGCCGCATCGTAAGGACGAATCAAGATCTGAGCAGGTTCAGGCGCGCCGACCGATGCAATCTGTTTGATTGGAGTTGGCGACCCGTAGACGTCGACACGTAGTGAATCAACCAATCCTGGGTTGGCACGGCCGGTTCGGATGCCACCTAGATTTTTCTTCAGAATCTCGATGGCCTTGTCCATTCGGTCTTCGGAATCCATTAGAATTTCGTCAACACTCATTTTTTGCACCGTTAAGTTAAGTCGTGAATATTGAAAATCAAAGGGTCTTGCTCAGTCGAATCGATTCTAACGCTTTGTCAATGGCAGAACCAGCATTGTCGATTTTCGTGCGAGCGCAGGTTAGCTTTTGGGCGTCTTGCTGCTAATCAGGGTGCCAATTTTTTCGCCGGTCACTGCGCGATGAATATTGCCTTCCTTTTGAAAATTGAACACCATCACGGGCAATTTGTGTTCCATGCAATGACTAATCGCTGTTGAGTCCATCACACGCAGATTTTGTTCTAAAACAGACGAGTAGTCCAGTTCTGCATAAAGAACGGCGTGCGGATTCTTTTGTGGGTCATGGCTGTAAACACCATCGACCTTCGTGGCCTTCATCAGTATTTCAGCTTCAATTTCCAGTGCATATGATGCGGCCGCAGTGTCGGTTGTCACAAAGGGACGACCTGTACCAGCCGCAAGAATGATGACTCTGCCTTTTTCCAGATGCCGTTTCGCGCGGCGACGAATGTAGGGTTCGCAGATACCGTCCATTCGTATTGCGCTCATTAATCGCACTTCACAGCCCAGTGACTCAATCGCATCGGAAAGTGCCAGCCCATTGATCACCGTAGCAAGCATTCCCATATGGTGCGCAGTTGCTTCGTTGATCACATCGTTATTGGAAACGAATTGGCTGCCCCGCAAGATATTGCCGCCACCGATGACAACACCGATTTCGCAACCCAGATTTTTCGCGGCAGCAATTTGTTTCGCGACTTTCAACACTTGATCCATGCTAATGCCGCGTTCGCCAGCGTGCGTGAAACTTTCGCCTGAGAGTTTCAGCAAGATTCGTTTGAACTTCGATTTGGCTTCCATGAATTCAGATCTCGTCAAAATTCGGATCGTGTCAGTCTCGATCGACTTAAGAATTGCGAATCAAAAAAAAGAGACGCGACCAATACTGGTCGCGTCCAAGGCGATGGCGTTCTAGGCTTGGCTTTCGCCCAGGACCCAATGAACGTACTTATTCAATTTCATTTTGACCGAGTCGGCGAACTGACCGACAGAGACTTTGTCGTCCTTCACGTATGGCTGGTCGAGTAAAACTCTTTCTGCAAAGAAGTTACGCAATCGGCCCTCGACCATTTTTTCAAGGATCGCTTCAGGTTTGCCTTCTTGCCGCGCGGCAGCCAATAGAATTTCGCGCTCTTTTGCAACAAGATCTTGGTCGATTTCTTCGCGGCTGAGTGCTGCAGGTCGCATTGCAACGACTTGCATACAAACGTCCTTGCCATGATCATCGCCACCGCCGGTCACGGACATCAAAACTCCCGCGACGGTGCCTGCATTGTGGCTGTAACCAGCCGTTGAGCCGTCGAAGCGAGCAAAACGACCGACATTGAAGACCTCACGAATTCGATTGAACATGTCGTCCTTTTGTTCGCGAAGCGTCATTTCAGGCTTAACTGGCGATGGCAAGTCCAATAATGCATCGACAGTCGTGACCGTAGGATTCTTCGCAAGAGCTTCTGCCATGCCATTTGCGAAAGAGATGAACTCTTCGCTGCCGGCAACTGGAGCGCTTTCGCATTTCAATTCCACAATGGCACCGGCCGGTTTGTCAACGCCCACAAAAAGACCGAACCGACCAAACGAAGTTTCACGATCTGAACGAGTCGCTGAAATCGCTTGACCCTTTTTGCGTAAAATTTCGATCGCCAAGTCTTGGTCCCCGTTTGCTTCGGCCAATGCCGCCTTGCAGTCCATAAACGGCAAGCCGGTTTTTTCGCGAAATTTCTTGACGTCGGCGGCAGTGATTTCTGGCATCTTTACACTCCTAAATATTTTGCGTGTTAATTATTTTGTTTAGTTTTTGGTTGAATCGTGCATGAGTTTCAGGACCAACCGATCCACGGCATTCTGATGTTTGTGGAACGGATAATACGGTTGCACAAACGCGATCAGAATCGCTGACAATCCACGTTTGTGAGCTTCTTGATGATGCGAAACAACGTGATTGGAGTTGTTTTCGGACGACTCAACGTGGTTTTTATTCTAACGTGGTGTTTATTCTTCAGCGTCTTTGTCGACAACTTTCGCTGACTTCCTCGAATCGGCGCCTTCGTTTTTAGCTACCACCGATTTGTTCCCAGCCAAAACAGCGTCTGCTATGTGCGACATGATCAATTCAATAGAGCGGATACCGTCATCGTTGCCTGGAATTGGAAGATCGACAGCATCGGGATCACAATTCGTATCGATCAACGACACAGTTGGAATTCGCATGGCTCGCGCCTCACGAACCGCATTCTTTTCTTTCGAAGGATCGACGACAACAAGGCATTGCGGCAATCGATTCATTGTTCGGATGCCGTTAAGATTTCGATGCATTTTTCGGTATTCGCGGGCCAGCGAAGATTGCATCTTTTTCGAATAACTATTGATCTCTTCCGTAGAGCGGATACGTTCTAGTTCCTCAAATCGCCCCATTCGACTACGAATCGTTCGGAAATTCGTCAACGCGCCACCAAGCCAACGTTCGCTAACAAATGGCATACCGCATCGCTCGGCCTCACGCTGAACAATTGGACCCGCCTGCCGTTTGGTGCCAACAAAAAGAATTAGACTGCCGTCGGACGCTGTTTGAGAAACGAATTTCTTCGCTCTCAAAAGGCCGCGTACTGTTTCGCGAACATCAATAATATGGATTTGATTTTTGCGGCCATAAATATAGGGCCGCATTTTAGGGTTCCAACGACTGGCTCGGTGTCCGAAATGTACGCCAGCATCGATCAAATCTTGCACAATTGTAGACATAGACTCTCCATATACTCCCAAACTGGCTACTTTTTCGGTGTGTTTTAGACCGATTTCGCAAGTTAGATTCCTTACTACTGAGGAATCATTCAGGGACTTTGGTTTTTTAACAGGAAACACTCCTGATAGTGTTGGCAGAAATGCCCGCCAAATCTTGACAATGAATTTACTGTTTTTCCGAAGTTATTTCAATTGGTATCCTTCCAATTGCTTGCCAATACCGTCTAAACACGGTTTATTATGAGGTACCAAGGCAAATATCGCATTTGTTTGAGCGAATACCCATGAAAGCTATAAGCATGGCTGCAATTTGAATCTTCGCTGTAATGTCCCACTAACCTGGCGATTCAACTTGTTACACCCGATTAATGTGGACAAAGTGACGGCACCAAGAAAACGACATATGTGCTATCGGCAAAAACAAAATGATTTTTGGATGAATGTAGTTTCATGAAGAAAATTGAATTCTCTTGTACGAAGTGTAAATCGCTATTGCGGCTGCCGGCGGCTTTCGTAGGGAGGAAGGCTCGTTGTCCCGTTTGTGGAAATGTCGATGTCGTAACTAGCGGAACGGAAAGTCCTGCTGACGAATTCAGCGGCGAGGAGTTTCTTGAGAATGAAATTCCCAAGGAGCAATTTTCATCGTCTCATCTTGGGAGAAAATATGAACCCAACGATTTTTCGGGGCCGGTAAACGACATGCAATCGCCGTTTGCGCCGCCCCAGGCGCAGTCGCCGTTTCAATCAACGAATTCAGGTGCGGCAGGAGCCGCCAATGATGGTCTCTGGGTGGCCAGCCTAACGCTCGGAATAATCTCAATCGTGTTTTCAGTTATTGGTGGTTGCTGTTGCGGTGGCGTCGTTTCGGTGCCCGTCGGAGTGACCGGATTGATCTTGTCGATCAATTCAAGTTCTCAATCAAAGAACGTTTGTCTCATTTTGAATTGCATTGGGATTGGACTTGGTTTAATCGGAGTAGTCGTGCAGTTAGCATTCATTGCAATGAGATAGTTACGCAGCGTTCGCCATTTCCTGCATTATTGATTTGCGAGTTGGCGGATGTATTCCAAGGCATCATCGAGTTCGGTGGTCTCGACGCCTTGGTTTCGTCCACCGCGATCGCATTCGCCTAGCAAAATCAAATCGTCAAAGTTTTCGTTTTTCTCTAGTCGTCTGCGGGCACGAGCGCCGATCGTTCGGTCGTGAAGTTGATGCGCGAACATGTGGTGTTCGATCAACCAGAGAGTGCGTTCCGTTATTAATCCTTCCAGCGTTTCAACGCCCGCTCGGACGTGGTCAAGCGGATCGATGGCCTTGCCAACATCATGCAACAACGCCGCCAACAAGAACTCTTCATCGTACGGCATTCGATTGCAGGCAAGATCGAAAACCTGCAAGCTATGATAAAGAGCATCGCCTTCAGGATGATAAATTGGATTCTGTTTGACTTTTTCTAGTGGTAGCAAAAGGGCGAAAAACTCAGCGAACGCGTCAATGCCTTCTTTCGCTTGATCGATTGCGGCCTCGAGGTCAAGGTCCGGATATTCGTTTTTCATGAAATGTTCTAGTTCTGCCAATGACAGGCGCTCGATTGCCTTCCCTGTTATCGAACTTTTCATCACTTCCTTGCGTTGAACCTCAGGATAGATGGTCAATTCAAAATCAAAACGATCGACTACGTGGATGTGTTTGTAAATGCGTGTTGTGCCAGATTTGCGAACCTCTTTGCGTTCCAGGTCATAACGCAGGCCTTCGTATTCGAGCAAGCCTGCGATCGCGTTAGCATTGTCGCAAAACAAATGGATATCAATATCTGACCCTGAGCGAGT
>JAHEAM010000209.1 GCA_024642765.1 Planctomycetaceae bacterium | reverse complement strand
CGCTATTCGATGGTCACGTTCCACACGATACCTTATGCCGAAACTCTCCATCGAGGCCGATTACAAGACAAGATTCTCGAAGAACTTATCGGTGCTCATGATGATCTCAATCACATTGATTGGTCGCTTGCAAGTTCACTGATTGCCGACCGTCTACCAAAACTAACCACGCTTTAGAAGCCCTGCATTTTTGCACTAGCGAATTCGCACACCACCACGAACACAGTCGATTGAGTTCCTCCATCCGTCGTTAGCCACCCGCAAAAGAATATACATATCGGGATGTTAATACCTCCACTCATCACGGGATACGAATTGCACAAGCCAATTGTGTAATTTGACCACCTGACAAAATGGGAGACTCATGATTGCAACAACACAATTGATCTTGGTTTCGATCTCGATCAAGATACTCAGAGCGGTTATTCGGTGGAGCGAAACACCGGCCTGACGGCCTAAATGCGTTCCAACGCACTGACGGTGCGTTCGTTCACAACGTCGCCAGTATTGAGCGTTGTTACGGGCTCGATTAGCAAAACCTTGACTTCGTCGATTGCAATTGGCTTGTGACGAACCCCCTTACCAAGCAAGTCTGTCTGGCGTAAAGCAAAACAGCTAATCTTATAATTGGTGTGCCTGTAAATCCCAATTCCATCAATAGTGTAAAAAACGACAAACAAGGAAGTCCAACGCACGCTATTTGGTATGCGCTGATTTCGAAAAGTGAAAACCCAGGGCTTGTTTTAACTCGCTCGGCAATTCCGGTAAAGAACTGCGAGGAAGTAAAAAAGTCGAGAGCGCGAAAAGGTCGAGAAAAACTCGATTGCGTTCTGTCGTTTGATTGAGGTAGTCTGCTCCAGAAGAGCCGCCCGTTCCGATCTTACGCCCCAACATTCGCTGCACCATCAACGCGTGACGCGATCGCCAATTGGTAAACTGCTGATCGATCTCAAGTAAAAGCGTTAAGTAACGATAGGGCAAATACATCATCGGTTCATCACGATACAAATTGATGAACAGAGCCGCAAGGAACGCTTGATGTGAAAGTCGAAATTCACCAGCCGAGCGCAATGCTTCATATTTGCCTTCATCCAGCAGCGACTCAAATCGAATACGGGTCGCCTCAGTTGCTGCAAGTTGCCAAACTCGATTTTCCTCCGAAATTGCCGGATTGCTTTCGATAATGCGTTGGTCTGACTCGAGCATCGTCTCAACAGCGCCCTCATATTCGTCCCAAAAATGGTAACTGCCAAATTTCAAAAACGGCATTCTGGCAAGCCATGCGTCTGTCAATTCGAGCAAATTGGGCTTAGCTTCGAGTTCATCAAGACTAATTCGCTCGCGTTCCGACAGTCGCGATCGAAAGAAATCCCTGTCAGCATCAGTGCGCATCGAACGCCTGATGCCCATCATGATTTCAATTTTCTTAAACTGGATACTTTGAAAACCCGAGGCCGGCACCAGCAAATCGCGAAAATCCAAAAAGTCGAGCGGCGTCATCGTTTCGATAACGTCAATCTGCTGCAGCAATACTCGTTGAATCACAGTGATCCTCGAGAGCCAACCGATGATCTGGCCCATTTCCAAATCCTCGACCGTTTGATTGTCGAAAATATCGATCACTGACTCGAGTTCGAAAACAATCTGCTTGAACCACAGTTCGTAGGCTTGGTGCGTGATAATGAACAACAATTCATCATGAGCGGGCGGACCATAATGCTTGCTTTCCAATTGTTGGGCCGAAAGCAACTCGTCGAGCTTCAAATAGTCTGAGTATTGGATCGGACGCGGTATTCGTTTGGAGTCATCTTTAGCCATGGTGCTGATCCTCTCCCTGGAAACTTCTAAAAAAAAAGCTCGGCGCCTACAGGGGTCGCCGAGCCATTTTCGGACAATCAAAATTGTCTATTTACTCATACCTGGAATTGGCACACGACCTGGATCGTAATCACCAAGCGCCAACGTGTCCGGCCCAAGTCGCGTTTCGTCCTTAAGCAATTCCTCCCAAGTAATATCTTTGCCGGTGTAACATGCGTTGCGGCCCATAATTGCCATAAGCGTGCTCTTGCCCATGTAGTCACCGTTGTTGATATGCTCTCCGCTTCTAATCGACTTGAACAAAAATTCGTGTTCAACATCGTACATGCTCGGTTTTGGGCCATCATATTTCCAAACACCGCTGGCGTTCTCAACATGATTGGCAAGGATCTTCGCTTTACCCTTCGTGCCATAAACCCAATCTTCGACTTCATTAAAGCAGTCGTTCTGCTGCCGGCAATACGAGAACGTCTTTACTCCATCGGCCCATTCGTAACACGACGCAAAATGGTCATATACATTACCGTACTTTTCATCTGTCCGCTTTTGTCGGCCACCCGTTCCATAGGCGCGTGCGGGTGGTTCGTCACCCATTAACCACATGGCTTTGTCCAGGCTATGAATGTGTTGTTCAAGCGGGATATCCCCTGACAACCAACTGAAATAGAGCCAATTACGCATTTGATATTCCATCTGCGACCATTCAGGATTTTTACCGCGATGCCATAGCTCGCCCGTCAAATAATTTTCTTGAATGGTGATAATGTCACCGATCGAACCTTCTTTGATTTTTTCCATTGTCGCGCGTACACCTAAGTCATATCGCCAACAAAGTCCCGATACGATGCTGACATTCTTAGCGTTTTCACAAGTCTCCATTACGGACAAGACACCCGGAACGTCGACACCTACTGGCTTCTCGCAAAACACATGCTTGCCAGCGGCAACACAAGCCTTGAGCGACTCGGGACGAAAGTAGGGCGGCTGGGCGAGAATCACAACATCGACGTCGGCTTGAAGCAATTTATCGTGGCAATCAAGGCCAGAAAAACAAGTGTCGTCGGTGACCTTGTATTTGTCGGCGAGCTCTCGCTCGAGGCCCTTTCGGCAATCCGCGATCCGATCCGGAAAAGCATCCGCAAGCGCTGTGATAATCACATCTTTGTCGGCATTGCACGCATTCATTGCCGCGCCAGTTCCTCGACCACCACAGCCAATCAATCCGACCTACAACGTTTCGCGCACGCCATGATGATAACCACCCAACACTGGCGAAGCATTCGCCACGACGGATGCCGATGCAGCAATTGCCCCCGAAACCTTTAGAAAATCCCGCCGGCCATTTGGTTGATTTTGTTTAGTCGCCATCCGAAAAAGTTCCTTATGTATAATTCATGATTGAAGACTCAGATATTTTACTTCACAATCGCTTACGAAAACAATCACCAACTAAAAAACGCACTTTTTTTTGATTACAATTAGATAGATTGACAAAAAAAATCGTTGTAGTCGACGACTTTAAGCAAAAATGGTGAAGTTCGATATTGCCTCGTCAACGAACGCCAAAATCCTATTTCGCCCGCGCAATTTCAGAATAGACCGAACTGTTTGTGTATGTGCCGTGCGACTTTGTCAACTTCGCAACCAGAGCAATTTCGAATTATTGGCTCAGCGCAGTCAATGGTCGGCCGGCTCAGCGAGCCATCGTTACTTTTCAGTCCGCAACATATTTCTTGCAACCGACCACCAACCGTATTGTGTCAGTGCATGATAGGGCGAATCGGCTGGTAACTCGCGAGTTAAATACGCGTGAGCAAATGCTAGATTGTGATACGGCAGTGAGGGAAACAAATGGTGCAGCGCATGGTATTGAATAGCAAAGGGAAAAAACAATACGGTCAACGGATCTCGTCCCATATGATTACATGAATCCTGGATGTGCTCAGCCATCGATTGTTGGTGACCATCTCCATCGAAATGATGGTCGGCCAGCTGCCTAAGTTGGTTGATCACAACAACACTCGCACCCAGCGAGTAAAGCATCAATATGTGCGTCCAAGGCACGACTCCCAAGATTGCAGCGGCCGGTATTCCAATCGCCCGAACGCAACAAAATAGCTCAACAACGGCAAACGTCCTCCGGTCCAATCGCTTTAGTGAGCGTTCATACTTCCAGTTGAAAGTAAATGCAGAGAGACGCCTCAATGTAAAATCTCGGATCCTCGGCGTAATAAATGTCAACGGCGCGAACAAAAAACGCAAAAAAACCAATATCGGAAAAAAGGCAACAAACGCAAAATAAACTAGTAAATCCCAAACGCTACCGCGCCGGCAAATATTGACAACATACTCAGGGTCTTGTGGCGTGCCGTAGACTGCAACGGCATGATGGTCACGATGATGCCCCGTAAAAAATGTCGATGGCGTCAATGTCGGAATTCCCACCAACAAGTTCCATGCCACCTTGAATGAAGTCAACTCGTGCCCACCCAAGTGTGCAACTTCATGCACCAATGATCCAACGCGGTACAATCCGAAAACCGCCAACAAAAAACCAACTACCTGCCAGATCGAAAAGGCAGCTGCTGATAAGTAAACGCCAGCCGCGCAATAGGCGAGGGCTGCCGAAAGGAACATATCGCGCCAATAAACCCAGGGCTTAACGCGATGAAAATCCTCGGAAGATTTCTTCAAGATTGCGCGCACATCGCGCACCCAATCCGTGGGTAATGTGGCGGGGTTCAGCACAGAAGATCCTTCGCAGAGAATTGAAAAGTGGTTCGTCAGTTATAGCAAATGCCAACCACGCAACAATCCTACCCACCTGTATTTCGATTTTTCACTTGTGATTCGACTGAAGTTAACCCAATTGCGAAGTCTCAAACGATTTACTTGCTGCCAAATCGCCTTTTCACGCACACAATACGGGTTAAAATATAAAATTCAGAATCAAACTAAATTGAGAGCCAGGACAATGCCCCTTTATGAATTTCATTGCGGTGAATGCAACTTTGATTTCGAGTTGTTGACGCGTTCGGATGAAAAACCCTTGTGCCCGAAATGCCATTCTAAAAAGATCGTAAAACAGTTTAGCGTCGTTGCAACACCGACACATTCACCTGCAAGTAACTCACTGACGTCTAGCAGTGAATCTTGCGGCCGACCCCAATGCGGCACCGGAGGCTGCCAAGGCTTCGGGTTGTAGCGAGTCTATTGAAATTCAAGTCTAAAATTCATGGCAACACGATCGCACGAAACGTTTTACCTGGTCTTTTGCTGCTTCAAAATTGATGGCAAGTCTAGTTGGCTTTTCATGATAGATCGGCATTTGCCAATATCCCTATCAGTATATCGCTAACACGACTTTCGGAGATCTAGTCGTCAAGCGTAAATGAATCCGTGCGATCTTTCATTAATCTGACATCAGCAGTTTAGTTAACAAAAATTGGCGGCTGCACAAGTTCGCACTTGGGCAGCCGCCTACCAATCGCTCTCAGCCTTGAATTCGTTGTGTCGAATTCGTTGTGAAGAAAAGATACATATTGCAGGTAAGCTATTTCATTTCCGACTCGAATTGTCCTTAGAACAGAAACCACATTCCAGTCACAAACGATGTTTGACGGACCAGCCCAGGTCCACTGATCGGGAAGGGGTCGACCAACCAAGGTGCACAATTGCCTGGGCGATAATAACCCAATGCATACTGGCATTCGTTAGGCGGATTGATAGCTGTGTGATAGGGGAACAGTGCAACACTCCCGAAAAAATGTGCCGCCGCTCGGAATGGCCCCATGACTGGACCAGCGGAGTGTCCGTAGCGTTCCAGTTGCACATTTTCAAAGTATAATGGTTTGTGGCAGAGGCTCGATGCGTACCAAGTCACGGTTTGCGGCTCCCAGCAGCGACCCGCAAAAGAGTCGTGTGAGACGAAACATTCTGATGGAATTTGCCAATAGTTTGCAACTGCAGCGATATCGGATTCGCATAGGCGTGCGTAAGAGATCTTTTGAAGTCCACCTTTACCTTGGATAATCACATAGCCTCGTCGTAGGTCCACCAGCGTTCCGGAAGCAACTACGTTACCCGAGATATCCGTCCAGTCACGATACAAGCTCGTGGCAGGTGCCTGCTTTGTATTAGGCGGTGGACTCATATCCAATGCGATCGAAGTGATTGGTACCCCCAACAAATCCTGGCGGAAGTCATCGCAACTTTTCGCTTGTGCCCGCCTTGGTGCGTCTTGATCGTTTTGGTTGAAGTCGTTTGCCGAATTATCCTCTTCTTGAAAATTTCGCAATGGCTTAGGTGAGGACATCCCCATGAATCGCGAAGGAACCGATTGGCCGCGATTCTCTAACTGCAGAGAAGGCAAATCCTCGCTGAATACTTCCAATGTCTCTTCATCTCGGATTCCAAGCACGCTTTGCGGCTCATTGGTTCTGAAGGATGAGGATGGCATGGCCTTGGGACGTGTTTCTGGAGAGGCGGGGGTCTGACTAACATGCTCAGTCGCGAAACCGACATCGGAGTTCAACAAGGGCTCGTCCTTGAACGGATCGTCAATTTCTTGTTGACGCGAGACTCTTTGCACCCCACTACCGACGGCCCATTCCGTCGAGTCGATTGAACGCACGGAGTTGTTCATTGTGCTATCTACTGTTTCAAGACGCCGCACACCACCATTTGATTCGCCCTTGCGAGCGATAGGATTACGCTGAGCCATTGAGGTCGCGTTTGTTTCTGGTGACGCAAGATGCGGACCTTTTGTTGCACGAGAATACACCTGCTGTTGAGCCGCAGAGCGATTCGGTTGAGCAGCGCCAGCGTTTGGCATTGAGCTGGCCCGTGATCGTGGCACCGCCTGTTGCTGCGCAACACGGTGCGGCGCTTCTTGCCCGCGCGGAGCATTGAGTGGAGTAGGGTTTTGAATTGCTCGATTTTGTCTCGGAGCCGGTGCTACATGA
>JAHEAM010000208.1 GCA_024642765.1 Planctomycetaceae bacterium | reverse complement strand
ATGGCGTCGATGACATAGGCCTCTACCGATCTGGCCAAACCCAAGTTGATATTCTGCCTCAATAGTTCAATTCAGCGCAAACAACAAAAATGCAAGCCGCGTCTAAGGATGTCCGTGGCCGCGGCTCTTTTTTTGATTTTGTCTCAGCGTATCTGCCTCTACGGAGCCCAATCTCTTCGGAGCTCAATGGGCAAGTTCCGTCTATTCCGCATCGACAACTTTCGCGACAACACTAGAGTCAAAGTAGTTGATAGCCATCCCAGCATCAATTACGATCGATTGCGCGTTGATTCCCGACGATCGCGGCGAAAGCAAGAACGCCGCTACATTGGCAACTTCTTCCGTTTGCACCGCCGCGCCGCGCGGGATCACTTTTTCTGCAAACAAATAGGCATCCACGTAACCGGGAATCCCTGCCGATGCCGAAGTTTTCAGCAATCCGGGAGCAACCGCATTGAAACGAACTTTTGAAAACGAACTAAAACTTTTCGTTAAAAAAGCGAGTGACGATTCAAGCGCCGCCTTAACAGGTGCCATAAACCCGTAATTTTCGCTGGCCATCCGAGTGGTTGAAATCGAAATCGTAATTACGGAGGCGTCCGGCACAAGCAATTCTTTGAAATGGTTAGCGATTGCAATAAATGAAAAGCAAGAAATATCGATCGTGCGCAAGAACTGTTTTTTGCCTGTCGCATGAAACGGTTTCATACCACCTTCGTAATCAGCAAACGCAATGGAATGAACCAACCCCTGAATTTGACCATGCTCCGACTTGATTGCAGTTGCAACGGATTCGATTTGATCTTCAAACTCGACGTCGCAAACATAAACGGCTCGTCCTGCCAACAATTTTTCCGTCGCTGCACGCCGCGATTCACTTCGAACTACATAAATAACTTTGGTGCCGGCCTCTTCGAGTACCCGGGCAACGTGCCACGCAACACTTTTCTTGTTCGCGACTCCAAACACAACTATCTGCTTGCCCGTAAGCTGCAAGAAATCCATTCCAAAATCCTCATTGAATCAACTATTCTTTGGCAGCCATCGCGCAAGTGTAAGAAATTCGGGCAGCCAATTCACCGCCGACGGACACAACCGCAGACAGAAAATAGGCGTTCAACATCCGATCGTCAATCTTTGCTTTGATCGTGATCGTCTCGCCGGGCCGCACCATGCGCTTGAACTTGATATCTTTCATTCGCGTTAACACAGGAATCATATTGCCGCCTTCTTCAATTCGTTTGGCTAGCAATATAGCTCCGGATTGCGCGGCGGATTCACACAAGATGACTCCCGGCACAATTGGATAGTCCGGATAATGACCTTGAAAAAAAAACTCGTCCGCGCGAAAGTCTTTTTCACAGGTAATTTCACTTTCCGATTGTTCGACGATACGATCAACGAGCAGCATCGGTGCGCGGTGCGGCAATGCCGCCATGATTTCTTCCAACGACATTCGCGTTTCCTAGATTGAAGAGGTGGTGGATAGAGCTGATTTGGACAGATAGTTACTGACGTCGTTGGCAACAATCACTCCATAATTTATCGTACCCAACCAGCCCGACATGATAATGCCACAGCTGCCGGCATGATAAAGGCCAGGTACTTGTTCAGGCAAAGTCCGGCTTACTGCAAGACCTTCGAATTTGGTACCGAAACTCGAACCGGAGATATGTTTCGTATAATGCTCAAACGTTTTGGGAGTTGCGGCTTCAACGTGATCGATGCGTTCGCGACAATTGGGTACATACTTTTCCAGGTGATTCAGCGTATCTTCAATCAAGTCCTGTTTGCTTGCTGCATATTCGTCGGCAGAGAGCGGAGCCCAATCGTCAAAATTCGCGTTGGTACTTGAGACGATCAAGAACCGTTCCGGTTTGTCGGGGCGGATGTCGGGATAATAGAACGAAAATGTTCGACTCGTAATATCGCGGCTCAACAACAGATTCGTTCGAAAAAGTGGTGCCGTACTGCAGAATAACAAATCGCCCGTTTCCCGATCAATTGTCTCGCCCTGCTTCAACGCCATATAGACTTGAGTACTTGAGTTATTCAGGCGGACTGCGTGGGCATCATCGACGAACTTTTTGTCGAAGTATTCCTCGCCCACCATATTGAAAATTGTGCCCTTGAGGTTTGCATTCGAGACAACGGCTTCGGTTTTGATTTCTCGACCATTTACGACAACGCCAACCACTCGCCCGCGTTCTATCTTGATTTGTTGAACGTCGCAATTGATCCGAATATCAACGCCATTCCTTCGCATTTCGTGTTCCATCGACTTGACCAAATGGTCGGTGCCGCCCTGAAACGTGAAAACGCCTTTACTCATAAAGTTTGAGAAAACGATGCCGTAAGTGATCGCCGGGTCTTCTAGTGTAGAACCGTTTGCGTAAGTAATTGGCTCCATCAACAAACGTATGACGTCCTCACGGCCAGGGAAGAACTTCTCGAACAATTGGCCGGTTGTCATGGACTGATCGTCAAAGAAGTTCATTCCGCGTGCAGTGTCAAAAAACTGGGTGACGGCCTCTTCCGAAACGCCAAATTTTTCCGTTAACAATTTTGTGAAATCAATGCGATTGAAGGTCGTCGTTAACGAAAACATTGGATTGTCAAATCGTACTCCTTCGAGCTGAACGATCGAATCCGCGATTTCTTGTGTCCAATACCGGCGACAGCTTTTGATCATTCCATACGGGAATCCGTGCAAAGAAATATCGAATAGATGCCCTCCCGGCCGCTTGAACCAAGTCGCCAGGCCGCCCAATTTATAGTGCTGCTCGAGCAATAAGACGGATCGCCCCTCGCGTGCCAATATGTTGGCGGCTGTCAGCCCACCCAAGCCGCTGCCAATGACAACGACATCGTAGTGATTTTTGGCGTCTTTTAAGAAATCTTTTGGCATTGATTCTGGCGTTCCAAGGATTCAAAGGAATACGACAAGATAAAGAATTGCCGCCTTTTGCTCAACTGCCCGCAAAAACAAGAAATTCACAAGCTGTTCGTTTGCAGCAGGGATAAAACGGCTTATTCATCACGCAAGCAATGAATATTTGCCATCGAAATCCCGCTCATCATCGCGCCAATGATTCCGACAAAACCTTGGTCGGTCCCACACAAAAAAACATTCGGCAAATGCGTCGTGCCATCAAGTTTTTTGTCTGGGGCACCGTAGACAGCGCCATTGTCATGCCACGTAAATCGCCGAATCGTTGTCGGCGTAAACATGTCTGTATCCACAACAAAGGGACGAAAATCCGGAATGAACCGAACACATGATTCTATCGAGCGATCGTACCAGCGCATCTTTTCAAGCTGATAATGCGGCTCGTCGAGCTGGTTCCAACGATCGTAACTGGCAATAGATGTTAGACGAATAATTCCCTCGGGCAAATTCTCATAGCCCTCGCCATACGCGTAATTATTCGGAGAACAAATAACTCCTGTTCTCAAATCACAAAGGTCTCGCTCCGGCGGCGCCCAGCAAAAATCGTCCGAATCATTGAAAAACACGATCGTTTCGTCATAACCAATTTGAGTCGGTTGTCGATCCAAAACTGAGATCGACTCGATAAACGACATTTGTCCCGCCGTTCGCGGGTCCGGCTCGCTAACATCCTCGCACATGCGAAGTGTCTCCAGATGCCCCGCTGACGACAACACCCTTTTACCAAAAAGTTTACGCCCGTCATCTAATTCTACGCCAATCGCCTTTCCGCCTTCGACCAAAATACGCGAAACTCCATGACGCAATTTTAGTTCACCACCCAAAGACCGAAACCTTTTGATCAAATTTTTGAGGATCAAGCGAACTCCTTTGTAGGGCCGTGCAAATCCCTCGAGGAAAATACTCCGAAACATGATGCAGAACTGGCCCCAAGCCATATCATGTTCACGCGGGTTCCCATACCACATCAACGGACAAAGGAGCATGTTGATTAGGAGCGGGTCGACCAACAATTCCTGTAGTCGCTGTCTGGCCGAAATCTCAAATGCGGCTTGCTCCAGATCGTCGTATTCTGTGATTTGTCCAAGCAGCAGCTGCCATGAGTCGCGGCGTTCTGGAAATGCCCGCTCCACTTCAGACGTTAATAATGAGATATCGTTATTGAATACCAACGACGTCGAAGGGAAAACCACTCGCGAATACTTCTGAGGTGCCAGTGCGAAATCTTCCCATTTGAAACGCAACTGCTTAAGAATCCTCGAAAACGGTCCCTTCTTGGCGCCTTTCTCCGTAAAGTTCGTTACCGCATGCAACCCAACATCGTAAT
Source organism: Planctomycetaceae bacterium (assembly GCA_024642765.1). GTDB lineage: Bacteria > Planctomycetota > Planctomycetia > Pirellulales > Pirellulaceae > BJ22. The sequence goes on along the minus strand of JAHEAM010000208.1, from coordinate 2,542 downwards.
CCCGCTTATTAAGCCGATAAAATGAATTCAGGCCGCCAATCGTGTAATGTTTCTCCAATAAACACACGCGTTGGTCGTAATATGCTAATCGAATACCCGCAGCTAAACCGGACATACCCGCACCAATAATGATGGTGTCGTACGGCACGTCTGATTCCGGACTGAGAGGTACCGCTTCCGATTCTGGACTGGAAGGTATCGCTTCCGATTCTAACGGCACCAAATCCGGGGACTGAAAATCGTCATTTTGATGTTCGTCAACCATTAAAGTTTGGTACTCTCCGCAAAGCGTCAAAGAGCGAAACTAGGCTGTGACGTTTGCCATTTTGGGTTCTAAATAGCTCACCGTGGTGTCCATCGAAGCCAATTGCGGATAATCCTCCTCAGGAACTTGAACGCGATAACGCTTTCGCAATTCCATAACAATGTCGAGGAAGTCCATACTATCCAATTCCATTTGGTCGCGAAAATTAACGCTATCGTCCAAATGCGACAAGTCTTCATCTGGTGCAATGTCGGAAAGAATGTCAACGATCGCTTGTCGGATTTCTTCAGGTGCCATATCGGCAAAATCTCCTTTGGTTTCAATCTTAGTTAATTGGTTGAACGAAAAACAAATTTGGTTTTTCGCCATAAGCGTTGGTTGGAAATCTCAAAAGCGTTTAATAATTACAGCTGAGTTGATCCCCAACATCCCAAACGAATTGTTCAAAATATAGTCGACTCGGTCGACCTCACGCGGTTGATTTTGAACCAAGCCTTTCAATGCACATTCTTCGTCCAAGTCATCGACGTTAATCGTCGCATGTACCTGACGATCATCAAATGCCAACAGGTTGCCTGCCAATTCCAAAGCACCTGCAGCACCCATCGAGTGACCGATGAAACTCTTTGCATTATTCACATATGTTTTGTCTGAATCCCCAAAGACGTCACGAATGGCAACGCATTCTAAAATGTCACCATTGTGAGTCCCAGTTGCATGCGAACTCACAATATCAATCTGTTCCGCCGCGATTCCGGCAATTCGCAATGCTTTTCGCATGCACTGTGCCTGACGCTCTGGATTCGGGAGAACGAAATCGGTGGCATCGGTATTGATAGCGTAACCAACGATTTCACCATAAATCTTCGCCCCGCGTGCTCGCGCGTCTGTCAAACGCTCAAGAGTATAAACGCAACCCCCCTCGGCGACAACGATTCCGTTGCGGTTCTTATCAAATGGACGTGAGGCCTTAGTTGGATCATCGTGGGTAGCTAAGGCACCTTGGCTCGCAAAACCAGCAAAAATACCAAAAGTATGAATGCTTTCTGAAACACCTCCCGCAAACGCAAGATCACATTCGCCCAAACGCAACATTTGCAAGCCTTGGATCATTCCCGCATTGCCAGCAGCACACGCCGCGCCAATCGTATAATGCGGGCCAGTAATCCCCATATTCAAAGCAATCTCGCCAGCCGGATTATTCGCAACAGTTCGTGGGTTGTGATGATGTGACCAGAAGCTGGTGTCATAATCGTAATCCTTGATCTGATAAATTTCGCTCTCGGTTTCAACGTTTCCATGTTCGGTAACACCGATGTAGACACCTACGTTTTCCTTTGCCGTATTCACCCAATCGATGCCGCTATCTTGCAACGCTTCATTTGCGCAAAACACGCCAATACCGCCAGCTCGCGTGCCACGTCGTGCATCTTTTTTCGACTGATGTCGTGTTGTTTCAAAATCGCAAATCCCCGCCAGCGTTTTTCCAAAGTAACGTATTTCATACGGCTGCACGCCACTCTTGCCGTTGAGCAAGGCCGCCCGCAGTTCCGTCAACGAATTGCCATTGGGCGCGGTCAATCCGATTCCCGTAATCACAACCCGTTGTGAATCTGGCAGTTCGCTATGTGTCGAAAGTGAAATCATGCACCAAAATGAAAAGAAGTGAACGAAGGCCGTTGAACGCTAAAAAATACTCATTTCCTTAAGAATTGGCAACCAGCGACCGGCAATTTTGCAGGACAACCAACGCATCATGTGACAGTGAAAAGAAAAAATCTTGATCGACCGGATGTCAAAAAGTCGCGTTGTTTCCCCCCGTTTGTCGATACCAGCGAATACCCTAAACAGAGCTCAATTGTTTGCCCAATTCGTATATTTCCCAAGTATCCAAGAATTGATCATTTGTTTCAAACAACTTCTTGATCGACGCTTTGTGAATTTTCATTTTCAACCCGCCGACGCCAATCGCGCCAAAACAAATTGTCGAATGTCGTTGGGTCCCACAATCGCTGACCTCAATCCCCCCCAATCCAACCGGCGGGACGGCATTTACATCAATCGCAACAGAAATTTGATTGTTGGATTCCAGCCATGCAGCATCCAAAAATTCAACGCCCGCTGCGCCCGCGGCAAAAACTAGTTCAGTATTTTCCAACAATTTCTCCTGGCAGCCAGCATCGATCTGAACAGCACTCACGAGTGAGTTCCCATTCAAGGAATTGATTTTCATAGCTATTGATTGAGCCCGTGTTAATTTGCGAGAACCGAGTATCA
>JAHEAM010000207.1 GCA_024642765.1 Planctomycetaceae bacterium | reverse complement strand
CGCCTGCCGTCAAAGCGGTTCAGAGTGCGGACGACTCGAGGCGGATGGAATACACGATCGATATGAAACGAGACATTGGCTACAAAGGCGGGCAAAACGGCAAACGGGACGGCTTCCCCAAATTGCAACGAATCAAAATCGTACTCGAGAAGAATCGAGTCATTACGGCGTTTCCCTATTAGTGTTTGCCTTAAGATTGTCGGACAGAAATCCTAATGTGTTCAAATTCCAAGGCGACGGTTTTAACGGTTGGGAAATTTCTGACCGTTACATGCTTGCCGAAAAACCTTTCCTAAACGCAACAACAGATTTTTTCCGAGCCGAATCGATCCAAAATGGATTGGTTTCCGTAATGTTTCCGCACGCGGTTGGGATCAGGCCCCATAATAACAGCGAATCGGTTGCAGGAAATTAGGAATCAGATTTCGACAAGGAGTCGAGGTACATGTCCACGTCCAATTTGGCACAACTCTTGATTGGCGCAGGCCTCCTGACAGCGGCATTCTATTTCGGAATCCATTCGAAAGGTTCAACCTTCTTCCAACAAACAAGCGTTGCGAAAAAGGAACTTCCTGACGCCGACCTATCACTAAACACGCCGCTGTTGCCTCCAGACGAGTCCTCAGCACAACTTCCTAAAAGCACTGTTGGGTCAGTTTCCGCTGATTTGTTGCCAAACTTGGATACCAATGAACAATCAGCCAAACAAAACGTTCGTAAACCAGATTTTTCGTCTTTGAAATTCAATCGCGCTGCTCAAACGGAGGGTTCGTTGGATGCGCTGCATCGCGATCGAAACGCCGACAACGTGCGGCCTGAATCGTCGCTAGCGACGGCACCCACTCTGCCCATCGAACAGACCAAAGCACCGGAGTTGATGTCGACCATTGAGCGTCCTGGCTTCACCGCCGACCGACGCAATACAATGGAAGCAATCCCCAAAAGGTTCGCTGCCGATAACGACTCGCGCTTCCAGCCGCTGTTGCCATTGGAGGACACGGGTGAATTGGATATGGGACAGTCACCTAGCCCAAGTTCAAATCCTAACTCTGTATTGCAAAAGCCGTTTCGAAATGAGGCGACACAACCGTTGCGTACAGAAACTCGCCTAAGCCCAATCGAATCACAACAAATCAGCTTGGCCGATCTCCCGAATTCATCTTCGTTCCGAATCCACGTGGTCCGAACAGGTGAATCGTTGCAAACGATTGCGTCTCGTTATTATCAGTCGCGCGATTATTACTTGGAAATTTACCTTGCCAACCAAGATATCCTCGAAAGTCCCATTCAACTGCCCGTTGGCGTAACGTTGAAAATCCCGGACTTGGTCGTCAAATAGTAGCCTTTCCGAACTGTTTGTTGGGGAAAGTACCCTCGGGCTTGAAAAATATCGCTGCATTTTGCCTTCAATAAATGGTAAAATGAAGAGCGGTACGTGACAGCCATGGTCAGTCGATCATTGGCGAGGAACAGAGGCTTAGTCCTTTGGGAGGCTTAGACAATGTGGTCCAAAATTCGGCGCTGGTGGTGCGTTAAATCTGCGCAATACGATATCCCTTGGCAACACGATGGACAGTTCTGGGGATACAGTCTGCTATTGCATTTGGCATTGCTCGGTGTGCTGGCGAAACTTCTGTTTTCTCCGGATTCACCTGTTCACCTCAATATTGTTTCTGACGCTGCGAGTGAAATGGAGATCATCGAGTTGCCGCCCGCGGTCTCATTCGACGAGATGAAATTCGACGACGTTGGCGACGACAGTTCGGAATTGTCCGCGATGGCGGATAGTGCCGTCACGATTTTTGAAGAAATTGAATTAGCGCCGGTCGAACTCGATATACCTTCCCTCACGATCGGTGATCTTGCGATCGATGAAGAGTTCGAGAACACGACGGCGGAGAACATAACGTCGATCCAAACGAAGGGAGCTGTTGGTGTCGCAACGACTGGCGCTTCGGGTGCAGTAGATCGAATTACCGAAGAGATTTTGCTCTCGCTCAACGAACGCAAAACGATGGTCGTTTGGTTGTTCGATGAATCGGCAAGTCTTATTTCGCAACGTGACGAAATTCGCTCACGCATCGACAAAATCTATCTTGAACTAAACGTCCTGGCTGGCAACGAACGGTCAGAATTCACGAAGCACGGTTCGCAGCCACTGCTGAGCACTGTATATGCGTTTGGTGGAAACTTCCATCGTATGCTGCCTGACCCAACAGACAACACCGAAGCCATTTTAGACGCAATCTCCAATATCAGACGCGACGAATCGGGACTCGAGTACGTCTTCTCAGCCGTGATTCAAGCGGCAACCGATTTCAAAAAGATGCGTAAACTCAATCGTTTGACGAACGACCGTGATCGAAACGTGATGATCATTGTCGTTTCTGACGAAGCCGGCGATGACGTCATGCGTTTGGACGAAGCGGTCAAGATGTGCACAAATCTACAGATTCCAGTACATGTGATTGGAATTCCAGCTCCGTTCGGCCGTCAAGAAACTCAAGTACGTTGGGTTGACCCGGACCCCGAATACGACCAGACACCGCAATGGGCGATCGTTTCCCAAGGCCCCGAGTCGATGATGCCGGAAATGGTCAAGCTAGATTTTAATGATGGCGAATTCGACAACTTGGAAATGATCGATTCGGGATTCGGCCCCTTCGGGTTGACTAGGCTCTGTTACGAAACGGGTGGGATTTATTTTGCCGTGCATCCGAACCGCAAGGTGGGTGCGGTAGTCCGTCAATCAGAAACGGCCGCTTATTCCGCCTACTTGCGTAATTTTTTCGAACCCGAGGTCATGCGGCGGTATAAACCTGACTACGTGACACAATCGACTTACATGCAGCGATTGACGGCGAGTAAAACTCGGATGTCATTGGTGCAGGCGGCACAGCTTTCGCAAGTGGGAGCGTTTCAAACTCCCATCGTACGCTTTCCCAAATTGGATGAAGCGCAATTCGTGAACTTGGCAAGTCTCGCGCAACGTGGTGCAGCGATTTTGGAACCGAAACTCAATCAACTTTACGAAGTTCTTAAAGTTGGCGAAGCGGATCGGGATCTGGAAATGTCTCCGCGGTGGCAGGCCGGCTATGACTTGGCCTACGGAAGAGTACTGGCAAACAAAGTGCGAGTGGAAGCCTACAACGCGATGCTGGCGATGATCAAAACGAAATTGACTTTCAAAAACGAACGCAATAACACTTGGGTGTTGAACAAAGCTGACGTTATCGAGACCGGCAGTCAAGCCGAAGCGATGGCGAATAAGGCCAAAATGTATTTGAAGCGAGTTGTGAACGATCACCCTGGAACGCCCTGGGCCATGTTGGCCCAACGAGAACTCGATTCACCGATTGGTTGGCAATGGATTGAGGACTACACGGAACCTCCACGCCCGCCCGAAATGAGAGATAATAACAACAACGTTCCGAATATCCCCAACGTGCCACAACCGCAAGAAAACGCTATGCCAAAACCCAAGCGTCCACCGCCACGTCTGTAAGGACTAGAAGGCATTGGATCGTTTCGACAACGTTGGATCGTTTCGACATATTTCCGAGCTAAACGCTTCAACAAAGCCCAAATTTGACAGCCGAACCAAATCTAGTTTTTTGCAAATTATCCTCGCTTTCATGCTTTACCACTTGGAAAACAGGCCGGATTTTGCGAGAATCTGGCCATCGGGCAATTTTTTGAATTCAGGCGGGAAGACTCTAGAGTTCCGCAATTTCGGGCCAATTGGTTTGGCGCGAACAAGCCATTTTCGGCTTATCTTCCCAGAAATCAGTGTCAGACGCATGAACGTCTATTAGAGCGCGACGAATGCGCCTCTATTCACTACCTGAAATGGCGCGGTTGTTTTCTGATTTCTAGCTAAATGCTGGCAGTCAGCGGTTTATCAATTGCATTCGATAGAGCTGCTTGCACGACGCACGACGCTCAAGTCGAAAATCAAAAACTTTAGGCCCAATCCAATAGTCCAGATTTGTTGAAAAGGCTTGGAATATGCTGCGCCACAAGACGCAACGTGATCGGCTTCGTTCAACAATTCACTTTCAAAAGGAATGCAGAATATGAAAAAAGTTATTAATCTCGGTGGTCTTGGTGTTGAAGGCCGACAAAACGAGCTAATTGAAGTCGCTTTGACTTACGAATTTGACGCAGTCGAAGTCGATATGGCCGATCTTTTGGGTCGAAATAAAATGATGGGACGCGATTTTGCATTGCAGTTTCTCAAGAGCGCCGGAACGAAAGTCGGTTCATTCCGACTTCCAATGGATTTCGGTGCCGAAGAAACTCGCTATCAGTCTCAACTAGCCGATCTGAAAACCATTTGCGAACTTGCGAACGCTCTTGAATGCGAGGTTTGCTACGCTGTTGTCGAAGACAGTAGTAAAGAACTCGCTATGCAAGAGAACTTTGACCGACACCAAAAGCGAATCAACGAAGCTGCTATTATCTTGGCGGGTAACGGGATTAAGCTCGGTCTAACGGTGACTCCACAAAGCCAACGAGTCGAACGTGCCTTCAAATTTATCAACACTGCTGCCGAGCTTTTGACTTTGGTTCGGTTGGTTGGCAGCCCTAATGTTGGTGTTAGCTTTAACGCCTTGACTTGGGTTCAATCCGAGGGAACTTTAGAACAGTTTGCAAAGTTGACTCAGGCGCAAATTACAGAAGTTCGCTTGGCAGATTACAAGGATGAAATTCCCGTGTTGCCAGGTGAATCCGAGGACTCTTTCTCGCTGGCAATTGCAAAACAACTAAAGGCGATCGGATTCGACGGACTCATTTCAGTTGTTGGCAATCCGCGAATCCTTGGGAAGAGTTCCCGGGATATTGTCATGCCAATTTTGACGGCTCGCTTGAACGAGTTTGTTCAGATGATCCAAGGTACCCGCGACGAACTTTCCAATCTGATGGCGCCGTGTGATTCTGAAGAAACTGACGAATTGGTCGGGACCTAATTTCGAACCGTCAGTTCAATTTGGCAGAAAATCTCTGCAAGCCGATTTTGACTTGGCAGGCGTTCTTCGGAACTCCTGCCTTTTTCGTTGCTAGCTTCAAGAACTGCCATCACGGAAACATGGGTGGGATGCGTCGCCCAAGGCAACTTTTCTGAATGTACCAAATCGTCAATTTGAATTGTCGTCAAATCGGTCCGAACTGTTGCGACAGGCTTATCCAGAATATACAGATTAATCGATACAACCTATGTCCGAAGAGCTATCCACTCGAGAGTGGTTCGTCAATCATTGGAATGGTCATTCGATGCGATTCAATATCAACACGCGATGGTTCCTATTTATTGGGCTCGTTGCCTTGGGCTATGTTTGGTACTCCGAAAAATCAGCCAAATTGCAAGTTTTTGATTTGAACGCCGTAGCTTCCAACTCGCCTTCCTCGACAAATCACAAGGCTCGATCTAACGCCAATTCTCGGCAATCCAATTCATTCGTTGCACTACCAGTTCAGCCAAACGAAGTTGGCGCAATTCGAAATGGAGTCGTTAATCCTTTCTACAACCAAGAACGCGAAACGGTTCCGAGACCATCGTGGGCAACGACTCAGTCGAGCAAATTGGCCGCAGACACGGGCATTTCAAATACGCTTATTGAACAGCAAACGCGACGGTTGCCAACTGATATTCAATTGCAATCCAATTCAGAGATTCAACGTGGAAACCAATACGTTCAAACACCTGCCCAACAATTATCTTCGCCGCCGTTAGAAAATAAAGCACAGAATTTCCCGTCCATCCAAAACCAACCACATCTTGCGCAGCCGAGATATCCTGATGGGCCTGGCGTGATGCCATCGTCAACTCCGAATCCAAGTATCCTGCCAGAAATCAACGCACAATTAGCTGCACAAATAGAATATGGAAATACGCTAGCGAGGAAAGGTGCGATGTACACTGCCCAGAAACAATTCGTGGGAGTGTTATACTCGATTGCCCAGAACAGAGATTTTCAATTGGGTAACACCAATGCGACAGAGTGCTTGGCCCGAGCTTGGAAAGCACTGGAAGAAGCCGAAGACTTCACCAGTCACGATGCGCGTCAAGACCTTTTTGTCGATGTAAGTGAAATCATTGAGTCGCATGAGTCGCAAGTAATCGCCAGTGAAGGCGCTTATCAAATGTCAAAAATGTCTGCGTCGCAAGCTTACTACACATACGTTCGCGAAAAAATGCAACAAGCTATTGGTCATCACCCGATCGGTTCTCAAGCGCTTTATTCACTTGGCAAATTGTATTCCATGCCTCAGTTCGATAATTCGGCGCGATCGATGATCTGTCACTACTCGGCTATGGATTGCGATTCAAACAACGCCGCTTCAGCTAACGAACTGGGTGTCATGCTGGCCCGCAACGGACATTTGGTTGAAGCCAAAAATGTGTTAGCTCATTGTGTTCGAATTACCAATTCGCCGACCTCACTTGATAACTACGCAAAAGTGAACGAAAAGCTTGGCGATATGACGTTCGCGCAATCCTTGCGGAATCGAGCAACAGAAATTCGTGCCGGAATGCCATCGTCCGATCAGTCAATGCAATGGGTTGATATCGATGCCTTCAACAATTTGCCTAACGACGACATGCTCTTTCCGAACGGGTCTGTAGTAACGCCGAACATTGGTCCGGGCCCCCTTGTCGCTGAAGCACCAATCGAAACCAAGCAAAAACGCTCGCTCAGCGATCGGATCAAAGGCCTCGTGCGATAACCCAAACGATAGGTTTGGCACGGCAACTGTTATTCATTCATTTCTGTTGAGGTTTCATGCCCATGAGTATCTTCGAATCGATGCAGAAGTCGG
>JAHEAM010000206.1 GCA_024642765.1 Planctomycetaceae bacterium | reverse complement strand
CTCAAACCTTATCTTTACGTCATTACTCAAACTTTGTTCAGGCGACCACTGAAGTAATGGCATCTTCAACGTCAATAACCTCCAAAACGAAGGCCAATGCGCAATTTCACTGGGACAATTTGAAAAAGGCAAGTTTGGACGCGACTCCCAGACGCTAACTTTTGTGGTGACAACCGACAACGCCGATCTGTTCCTTGAACAACCAGCGATTTCCACTGATGGCACGTTAACCTACCGAACACGCGACAATGCTTTTGGTACTGCCACGATTACTGTTACCTTGCATGACGATGGCGGCACAGCGAATGGCGGGCAAGACACCAGTGAGCCTGGGCAGTTTGCGATTACTGTCGACAGCGTGAATGATGCCCCCATCGCCAACAACGACAATTACGAAACCAGCCAAGGTGACACCTTGAAAGTGATTGGAAAGGGCCTCCAGACCAACGATTTCGATGTCGACAATGCTCGTGTAATGACATTTCTGGATCAAGCACCAACGCATGGTAGAGTTTGGATCCGCGTTGATGGCACCTTCAGCCACTCTCCCGAGTCCGGCTTTCTTGGTAACGATTTCTTTACCTATCACCTCAACGATGGCTTGTTAGATTCCAACATTGCTAACGTAATGATCAGTGTCAAAAGTAGAATCCGGCACTTCGACCGCAAATTTTTGCTAACGGAACGTTTTGGACAGATGCAGACAGCTGGCATTGCTGGAAAATTGGTTGACGACCAACTCTTTTCTGAAATAGGCGTCGCCCAACGTCGCGAGACATTGCGAATCGAAGCTCCTATTGCCCTTAGTCGCTTAAGGAGTTTCAACCGATTCGTTAGCAATTTCAACGAAACCGTCGATACCTACTTCAAAGGCTACAATGCTGTAACTATTTCAGAGGATGATGACGAGCTACTCACTTTCGACATCGGAAAATAGCATTCGGTGGCGATCTATTGAACTTATCAAACAGACGCCCCTTAAAATCGCGGGGGCGTTGCGCGTTCAATCTTACACGCAAATTGAGGATTGGCTTGATCTCATTCAGAGAATCCGAATCGATCAATTTGAGCGAAATTTTCAACGCCCCGGTCGTTATTCATCTAGATCCAACGAGCGCCAGGATGGCAGGCCCATACGGTTCTTTTGTTCTTCGAATTCTGTCCAATACGGAGATGTCGCGGACATCGGCGCATCTTCGTTGACCATCAATGGGCGAGTCTCCTTCCACCATGAGTCGTAGAAATCCTCCATCTCCTTTATCAAGTCGGGATGAGTGCTGGAGACGTCATTGGTTTGGCCAGGATCGGCGCTCATGTCAAATAACTCGCCGCGATTGCGCCCGGCGTTTTCAAGGCCGCCAGTTGGGCCAATGTAACGATACTTCTCACTGCGAATAGCAAAGTTGATCCATTGGAAATCATCTGGGTTGGCTCCCGTCGGCCAGCGTCCAGTGTGCGTCACCAGAAAGCGGTCGGGCCACTGCGTCTTAGAATCCAACAAATTTTTCCAAAAAGAACGCCCGTCAACTTGTTCTGCGGGAACTTCACCTCCAGTAATTTCTGCAAGCGTTGGTAGCAAGTCGATATGGGCTGCCACAATCCCGCGATCGGTGTCAGCCGGGATTCTACCTGGCCAACGAATGAAGAAGGGCACACGCACGCCACCTTCGTCGACCGTTCCCTTTAAGCCTTTCATACCAGCGTTTGTGTTTTTGTAACCTGGCGCAAATTCTTGCTCAATTCCAACTCCCGTTCCACTCATGCCATTGTCCGACATGAAAATCACGATGGTGTCCTTCGTTATTCCCAGAGAATCAATGTGAGCAAGAAGTCGCCCGACATTCTCATCAATGTTTTCAATCATTCCAAAAAAACCCGCCGTACCATTCGCGAAACCAAAATCCTTAAACCTCTTGGAGTTCGTATCCGGCGAGTGAAATGGCGCATGCGGCGCATTCGTCGCAACATAGGCAAAGAACGGCTCGTGTGCCTTGGTTCGTTCCGAAATCCACTCGATAGCACCGTCAAAAAACAAATCCGTACAATAGCCTTTCGTTTTTACAAAAACTCCGTTCTCGCGCAAAATCGGATCAAAGTATTTGTTGCCCGGTACGTCAGCACAGGAACAATCGTATTTCTGGCCAATGCCGCCAGCACCATGTATCAAGACATGATCGAATCCTCGTTTGTTAGGTTGGTAGGCCGACTCGTCTCCCAAATGCCATTTACCGAAGATCGCTGTCTTGTAACCCTGCTTCTTAAGGATCTGCGGCAAGGTTACCGCGTCCAAAGTCATGCGTTCGCGCTCTAAAATCGTATGCGTGATTCCGTTTCGCATCGGATGCCGACCTGTCATCAGCGCCGAACGCGTCGGAGAACAGGTCGGACTGACTAAAAACCGAGTGATGCGGGTTGACTCCTTGTGAAGCCGATCTAAATTCGGCGTCAGGATCCAAGGATGCCCCAGCGCCGTCACTGGCGCGTAGCCCTGATCGTCAGTCATTATCAAGATGATATTCGGAGCAGAAGTACGCTCGTCCCCATAAAGGCAATCGGAATAACATCCAAAGATCAAAACAACCAAACCAAGAACTAAGGAACTTCGCACTACGCTATTGAAAACGTTTTTCATTTTTTTCCTCAAGATTGGAATGCCAATTCTTCAACGCTCGATTCTTTCGTCTCACTATCGCAACCCAACTTAATTCTCCACGAGTCGATGGTTAAGTTATACAAAATTGTCCATGGGCTATTTGACGCCTAGCCCGTAGTCGGCAATTCCCCTGGTTGACTGCCGAATCTTTGGGCTGAAAAATCGTTTTGCAGATTTCCTAAGCTTCGTTTTCATAGTGGCTATTAGCGATTGCCGTCCGACAGGGCCATGATTGTCGCAATGACTTCATTTTGTCCCTCTTTAATTACAGAACGCACCCAAGGCACATGCCTTTTTCGGGAAGATCAGCACTAATCAATATATCGTTTCAGACGTTTACCCTTGCCGACAGCTAAAACTCGCTTGCTGGTGCGCGAACCCGCATAGACAATTCAAATTTCTCGCAGAATTTTATTTGGGTTAGTTCAGCTCCCCCGAATTCCCAACGACAAAAAGAACTCGCAGATTTGTTGTCACTGCACTTGCTTCACTACGAGTTTTAGCAAGCCAACTTAGATTTTACACCATTCAATCAAATCATTCAAAAAAAATGTCCGAATTACAACTTACGCAGTTTGAAGACGCGGCTAGGGCAGTTATCCAATTCCTTCACAACAGAATTGGATACGACCTTTGGATGGTAACACGGGTCTCCGGTAATGACTGGATCGTTTTGGAAGCAGAAGATCACGGATATCATGTTACCAAAGGAGCAGTGTTCAACTGGTCGGATTCGTTTTGTTCGCGGATGGTATTGGGACTTGGGCCCCGTATGGCAACCAATGCTTGTAAAATCCCGGCCTACGCATCCGCTCCGATTGGTCGACTAGTTCCCATCGGAGCCTACGTCGGCATTCCTTTATCGCGAGCAGACGGAACACTTTTCGGAACGTTATGCGCAATACACCCCAATTCAGTCGCTGAAACCGTAGCCGAAGAATTGCCCTTGATCGAATTGTTGGGGCAACTTCTTGGAACAGTACTTGAGTCAAATATGACAGTTGAAAAAAGTCACCGCCAAGCCGAAAGAGCAATGGCGATAGCTATGAACGATTCGCTTACGGGTCTGTACAACCGTAGAGGCTGGGATCAACTCTTGGCGTCGGAAGAAACTCGCTGCCAACGCTACGGCCATTCAGCATGTGTGATCACAATCGACCTTGACGATCTAAAACAAGTCAATGATCATCAAGGGCATGCACAGGGTGATTCGTTGTTACGAAATGCAGCCAACGCAATCATGGCCGCGTCTCGATCGCACGATATTGTTGCGCGTGTCGGTGGCGATGAATTTATGGTACTAGGCGTTGAATGTCAGGCCAGCGGGGCCGATAGCTTAGTCGCCCGAATTCGCAAAAACTTTTTGTCGGCATCGATCAATGCTTCAGTCGGTGTGTCGATACGCGATCCCAAATCAACCCTAGCAATCGCAGCAGAAAATTCTGATCGCGCCATGTACCACGAAAAAGCTAGGCGAAAATCAATTGTGGCGGGTGCCAAATTCAGCGCCCCTGAATCCATTGTGCAAATCCCAAATTACTCAAGTTGAAACAAGATCCTACTTCAGCGTCAACCCCACCATCTTTTCCGATTTGCGACAATACAACTAGGGAAGCTCAACTCTAGAAAATCCTGTTCTCAATACAAAATGGCCAATCCAAAATTCATGGTGCAACTTCTGCATCAGCCGAATTCGGAACTGCTGACGGGCCCTTTGGCATAAGCCAATCAAAAATTGGAGAGGCCATCAGTGTGGTAAAAACTGCCATCAACGCGAGAATAACAAAAAGTCTTTCTGAGATGACACCGCGCTGCATACCAATGTTGATGATGATCAATTCCATCAGACCTCGAGCGTTCATTAGTGCACCAATGCCTAGCGCCTCGCGATGCGATATTCCGGAACACCAGGCTGCCAACCAGCAGGCAACGCCTTTTCCGGCGACCGCAACCAATAAAACGAGTGCGCACAACACCCAAAGGTAACCGCTGTCCAAAACCCCAATGCGAGTATTCAATCCAGAATAAGTAAAAAACAACGGGAGAAACAATGCCACCGCCAAGGGCTGAATCCGATCAATCAATTGTCGCTGGACCACGCCTCGCGGCATCGCAGTTCCCATCACAAATGCGCCGAATACCGCATGCAGATGGATGCTGTCCGTAAACCAAGCTCCCATCGCCATCCAGGCTAGTCCGGTGACCAATCCAGCGTCAGTCAATTGCTGACCAGAGTCCAACATCCAACTGGAAAATTTGTTTAGCAGTGGACGCACAATCAACGCGACCACTAGTAAAAATGCCAGACCACCACCAATACTCCAGAAGGCGTCCTTGGCACTTTCATCGAAGCTAGACAAAACGACTGCCAGAAAACACCATGCAGCCGCGTCGTCAATCGCACCCGCACCGATAGCAACTGTCCCCATTCGTGTCCCAGTCAAACCCTTGAAATGAATTATTCGGGCCAACATTGGAAAGGCCGTGATACACAACGATGCGCCCAAAAACAAAATCGCTTCTGGTAAAGACGTTTTTGGGCAAAACAAGTCTGTCGAGGAATAGAAGTACCACGCCAAAAGCGTGCCGAGACCAAATGGTGCTAACATCCCTGCAAAGGAAACTAAAATTGAGGTGCGAAAATTGTTCTGAACAATGTCCAGGCGAAACTCCATGCCAACGACAAACATGTACATTGCCAAGCCTAACTGCGACGCCGGAAACAGATAGCTCTGCGAGTCGCGGACCGTCTGAGTCGTATCCCATGGAAACAGTGCCTGTTGCCATTCAGGCAACCACCATCCAAACACAGATGGACCCAACAACACGCCTGCGATCATCTCAGCAACGACCTGTGGTTGCCCAAAACGTTTAGCGACCAGTCCGACAAGGCGGCAAAATACTAGAATCACTGTGATTTGTAAAAAGAACTGAACAGCCAAGTCCAAATTGCTCATATAAATCTTGATCCGAGAATAAGTTCGAAAACAAAACAAAAACAGGTCTGAAAACAACGATAGAATTTTAACAAGACCGTCGGCAACGGATTAACTCGTTTGCCGAGTCCAAATCGACTCAGAATCAACTCGACAGCGAAATGCATTTCTCCAGCCGAAAAACCGATCTAGAAAAATTTCGGTTTGAGATTCTTGTGGAGACTGTCGAAGAGCTGTTCGACGCAGAAGCAAATATACTGGCGCCACCTTCAATGTAATCTACCAAACCCAACGCTTTGTTTTCGAAGCAAAACATTAAAATGCTGAAAGCGTAATTCCAATTCGATCAACTTTCGTCAAGTGGAAGCACGCAAACTTAAGACTGTAATTCGAAAGCAACGCGATGAAAAGTTCTCTAAGTTGCGCTATTTTTGAGAACGATTGTCAGCACCTTTGTTAACTGGAATGAGCTACGAATGGAAACAAGACGAAATTGTCTGACAGTTTGTCGCAAAAGCAATTTCGATATGGCTTTTTGGCTTAAATCCGAACGTGCCAATTGATTTCCTGGTGCGAATTCGCCATTCGTTTCGAATCAATAGCCACTAAGCCGATTTCTTTTGTCGAAAAAGCCGATATGGATTGTTTGGACTAGTATGTGTGCTCATTTTCAAATCGATAACACACCTGCTTCCCTCCATGGGAATGATTTTGAGCCTAGCAGTATGGATCGTTTCCGAGTTTGTTACCCACAAAATGGGTGAAGCGACAAAATCGAGCACTGGCGTCCTCGCGGCATTGCGGCGAGTAGATATGTCTAGCATTCTGTCTTTCCTTGTCATCCCTTTTGGTAGTTGGCTCGCTTGGCGCGATGGGTTTCTTGCAGAGTGCGACCCAATGGCTGGATGGCGTGTTTCCCAATCGAGATGTCGTAGCATTTGCGATCGAACTGATTTCAGCAGTTGTTGATAATGTTCTATTGGTGGCTGGCGGTATCGAAATAAATGTGTGCTTTACCGCTAAATGATGATTTCTAGATGATTCTGGCGTATTGTGCAGAAACAGGCTGCAGTTGTCTGATTATTGGTTCTGCCGCAGGCTTTGCTGCTATGAGCCTAGAGCACATCGATTTTTTTTGGTACATCCAGAAAATCTCGCCATGGGCACTGGCGGGCTATGTCGCGGCGTAATTGAAATACTCGTACAGCGATTCTTGACTTGACCTTCGTTTCAACCCCATTAAG
>JAHEAM010000205.1 GCA_024642765.1 Planctomycetaceae bacterium | reverse complement strand
ATTTCTTGACGAGTTCTTTCGGGTTGACTTTGGCGTCTACCGAACGGATCGAGTCGGGGCCCGAAATATTGACTAAATCGCTCCTCAAAAAGCGAAGTCGTTTGACCTGGCCTACGTTGAACTTGTTCTATAACCTCGCTGATGAGAACCATCGAGTGTTCCGCGCTCCACTTTTGATTATTGCCGTGCGGTAACGGACTTAAACCAATCGTCGCAATATTCTGAAAAACGATTGGCAAGACAAGATTTTCGGAAACATAGATGACTTTGCCGTAGCCATCGACAACGATTTTTCCGATACGAATTTCTTTCTCACTGCCCACATCATAAATGCGGCCGTTGATAGTATGATTCAATTGCCTTACATGGTCTCGCGCTGAGACCTTGAACGCCAGCACTTGCCATTTTTTCGCAGCTTCTTCGTCGGAACTTCGGATCATTGCAACGGCGCTGCTGACTTCGTCCTTGCGTGAGACTTGCAGAGGATCGTTGGCGGTTTTCACGTTCGATGAGACAATGGAATGAGGGACTTCATTGGTGCTGAGCCAACGTCTCAATTCTTCGACGGGTATAGCAAAGGAAATGGAGGCAATTTGCCCGCCTGCTAAGATCGCATCAACAACGCCGAGCACGCGTCCTTGATCGTCGGTCGCCGGACCACCGCTGTTGCCTGGATTGGCCGTCAGATCGAGCTGCAAGCGATTGGCATTGTTGACCTTGTCGATCCCAGAAACAGTACCGGAAGACATCTTCATGCTTTCGCCCAATTGTTCTGTCAAGTGAAATCCAAAGACGCGAACATCGGCACCCAGCCCAGGGTTCTTGTCAGCAAGTCCCAAATATCGGAGGCCTTTGCGCTCCACTTTGATCAAAGCCAAATCTTGGGCGGCGTCGACCTCGATGACGCGTCCTTCCATTTTATCATCACCCAATTGAACGGTAACCGTATCAACACCCTCAACGACATGCGCACATGTAATCAAATAACCATCGGAATGAACGACGAAGCCTGTGCCATTGCCAGCCACGGTGAAGGACTCACCTTCAGCCTCGGCTGCTTGTTTTAGGACGTCCATCGGATCTTCATCCAAACGTCGATAGGCAACACGACCATTATTCCGGATTTCAATTTGTTCTACTGCGATTACCGAACTGTAATCAAAAGCGTATTCGCGCCCTAGTTGAAAACCCAATCGCCAACGACTGTCCGACCGCTTGGCCGAAGAACCGTTGATGATTCCTGAACCTTTTACTAAGTTCTGTGGCCGGGACGCATTTGCACTGGGCTTTGACGAAACGTTGCCGCCTCCAAAAGCCGTTTTGGATTCGTTCGCTGATTGCGGTGTATTCGTTTGGACAGCTGGCTCTCGCGTATCCAATGCCACCGGCGTGTTCACATACCAAAAAAGTGCAATACGATAAGAGACCGAAATCAATAATCCAAATGTAAGCGCGGAGGCAACTAACACGATCACGACACGCGTTGAATTGTCTTTGTTGCCCGGAAGCCCCGAGGGATTTTGGTAAGGTTGATGGCTCAAATCAATCTCCGACAACGGGTCCGCTAAACTGTATCTTGTTAGGGACAAGATAACATCGTCCGAGCCAAATACAATTTCACAATTGGTTTTTCTATGGAAGTGCTTATTAGTTTACCCAACAACAAATACAAAGTCTGACTTGGGCCCAAAAAGGGGAACGCTGAGAAAGACTGCCAAGGCCCCGTTTTTTTTAGCTAATCAGCTCTTGGATCACCTTCGCTGGAATAACGCCCGTAAGTTTTTGATCTAGTCCTTGAAATTTGTACGTAAAGCGTTCGTGATCGAACCCTAACAACTTTAAGATCGTGGCGTGAAAGTCACGGATATGAAGTGGATCGCGGACGATGTTGTAAGAAAACTCATCAGTCTCGCCATAGATAGTACCGCCTTTGGCACCGCCACCTGCCATCCACATTGAGAAACAACGCGGATGATGGTCGCGACCATAATTGTTATCGGACAGTCCGCCTTGTGAATAAATCGTTCGCCCAAACTCGCCGCCCCAAATCACAAGCGTGTCATCGAGCATACCGCGTTGTTTAAGGTCCTCGAGCAACGCATAACACGGTTGGTCAACATCCTTACATTGGCTTGGCATTCTGCCATTCACATTAGAATGGTGGTCCCAGTTGTTGTGGTAGACTTGCACAAAACGCACGCCTCGCTCGGCCAACCGCCGGGCCATCAAAACGGTGTTCGCGAACGAACCGGGTTGCTTCGCTGCTTCGCCATAAAGTTCATAGGTACTTGTCGGTTCGCTCGCGATATCCGTAAGTTCCGGGACACTGGCCTGCATTCGAAAGGCCATTTCATATTGATGGATACGCGTTTGCGTTTCGGGATCGCCGAGTTCCGCAAAATTCATCTTGTTCAATTCGTTGAGACCATTAATCGAACGCTTGCGAAGTGCATCGGGTACGCCGGGTGGGTTGTTGATAAAAAGAATCGGATCACCCTTGCTGCGAAACGAAACACCAGCATGTTCGCCGGAAAGGTAACCACTGCTCCAGAGCCGCGCCGAAATGGCTTGTTCTTGTTCGCGGTTGCTGGGAATAGCAACCAGCACCACGAAGGTCGGCAGGTCTTCGTTCATTGACCCTAGTCCGTACGAGGCCCACGAGCCTAAACAAGGTCGACCCGTCACTTGGTTACCCGTTTGCATAGCAGTAATAGCCGGTTCATGATTGATAGCTTCGGTGTTAAGGCTCCGCATCCAGCAAATGTCATCGGCCTTTTTCGAAAGCCATGGCAACAGTTCCGAATTCATCCACATGCCACACTCACCGAATTGTTTGAATTCGTATTTCGATGGCGCGATTGGAAACCGAGCCTGGCCACTTGTCATCGTGGTCAGTCTCTGCCCCATTCGAATGGACTCGGGCAAATCTTTGTCAAACCAGTCTTTCATTACTGGTTTATAGTCGAACAAATCCATCTGTGATGGTCCGCCGACCATATGCAAATAAATGACACGCTTCGCGCGCGGAGCAAAGTGCGGCCCAGGTGGGTCATCTGTAGTGGACGAACCGGTTGCGCGGGCCAGCGTTGGCAATAGCAAACTCGAAAGTGCCGCACCACCCAACAGATGTGAACCCTGCGTAAAAAACTGTCGTCGACCAAACATTTCGTTCATCGTCACACCCTAACGTTTTCTTCCAATACCAACTGCGAGAACATACGTTCATTCTAACTAGTGTCCACGCGGAAAGTAGGCGGAACACAACAATCCCGATCTTCATCCGCCGTGAATGCCATTGCGATAGTTCTTTTTGGGGAGACAATCAATCGGTGGATCGACTACAATTAAGTGGTAATCCTTTTTCCTCTTAGAAACTTGAAATTGATCGATGATGCGAATCAAAATCCTCGTTTTACTGTTGGCAGCCAATTGGCTTGGGACCCTGTCCTTGATAGCACAAGAACTTTCATTCAATCACGATATTCGTCCGATCCTTTCAAACAAATGCTTTCAATGTCACGGACCTGATCAAAATCAAGTGGCTGCTGGCCTGCGTTTGGAATCGCGCGATAGTGCGACTCAGGAAACAGATTCGGGGTCCATTCCAATTGTACCAGGCGATCCAGATGAGAGTGAGTTGATCCTGCGCGTGGCAGAGGAGGACGATGACCTACGAATGCCACCTGCAGATTTCGGTGCTCGATTGAGCGACCAAGACGTCGAAACGCTGCGAAAATGGATCGCTCAAGGTGCCAAGTATGAAAAACACTGGGCGTACATCCCCCCAACTCAGACCGAGCTGCCGACAATGGACGCCGAGTTTGCAGAATGGCCAATCAATGCAATCGATCGGTTCGTGTTTGCCAAGATGAAAGAACAAGGCCTTCGGCCGTCCAAGGAAGCGGACCGGGCGTCGCTTGCGCGGCGAGTCTATTTGGATCTGACTGGCTTGCCTCCAACCGTTGAAGAGGTCGACGCGTTTGTCAACAATCCGGATTCTAACGCCTATGAAAAACTTGTTGACGAATTGTTGCGCCGCCCTAGCTACGGCGAACATTGGGCGCGCAAGTGGCTTGATCTCGCGCGCTACGCAGATTCGGCAGGATATGCTGACGATCCAGCAAGAACCATCTGGGCCTATCGCGATTGGGTGATTCGCGCCATCAACAACAATATGCCTTATGATCAATTTACCATCGAGCAATTGGCAGGCGATCTGCTGCCCACACCGACCGACGAACAGTTGATTGCGACCGCATTCCACCGCAATACGCAAACCAACAACGAAGGCGGAACAAACGACGAAGAATTCCGCAACGTCGCGGTAGTCGATCGCGTTAACACGACGTTTGCCGTTTGGATGGGAACAACGATGGCGTGCGCGCAATGCCATCACCATAAGTACGATCCCATTTCACAGGAAGACTACTTTGCAGCCTTCGCCATTTTTGACAACACCCAAGATGCCGATCGCGGCGACGACTCACCCGTGTTGAAACTGTTCACCGATGAACAAAAATCAGAACGCGAAATGCTGACACGCGAAATCGAGGCGTTGCAGTCTGTCTTGAGAACTCCGACTGAGGAGTTGCGACAGTCGCAATTGAAATGGGAACGCGATTTACGGACCGCTACCAATTGGACAACCGTCACACCACAATCGGCATTACGCAGCAACGGCGAAGCACTCGCTCTCCAAGAAGAGCAGAGCCTGTTCAATCCCAACGCTGCTCAAACCGACACTTACACCTTGGAAATTCCCGTCCCCATCAATGCGACGGGTTCGCATAGCGTTGAGCAAATTTCCGCCATCCGATTGGAGGCGTTGCCAAAGAGCATTCTCCCCAATCAAGGCAGTGGGCACGGCGGTGGCAACTTCGTGATCACGCAAATTCATGCGCAGTTCATCCCAGACAAAGCCACAACGCCAGCCGCACGATTTGTGCGAATCGCGATTGCAGGCAAGCAGAAGATCCTTTCGTTGGCGGAAGTCGAAGTCTTGAGCAAAGGCGAAAACTGCGCTCCGAAAAGCAAGGCAACACAAAGTAGCACCGATTACGACGGACGACCCGAACTGGCAATCGATGGCAATACCAACGGCAGCTTTGGCGACAAATCGGTAACCCACACAGCCAAATCAGACGACCCGTGGTGGGAGTTGGACCTGCAAGAATCAATTCCCATCGAGGCGATTCGTGTTTGGAATCGTACTGACGAAGGCGTGACGAACCGTTTGGAGAATTTCGATATTACGTTGCTCGATGAAAATCGAAACGTGCTTTGGAAGCAAGCAGTACACGCAGTCCCCAATCCATCTGTCGAGATTTCGCCAAGCAATCGGCGGCCACTCAAGTTTACGAATGCGTTTGCCGATTTTGAACAGCCCGACTTTCCGGCCAAAAGCGTGATTGATGGCAAAAACAATTTGGCCACAGGGTGGGCAATTGGAGGTGCCACTTCAAATCCTCATCAATTGACGTTGGTTCTTGAAAAACCGTTTCGATCAGATGAACCGGGAAACATCCGATTCGTGATCGAACAAAATTCGATGCACGAGAATCATCTGTTAGGATCGTTTCGACTGAGTGTTTCAGCCGACGACTCAACAATCAAACGGGCTAAACTTCCCCGAGAGATATTAAGCCTCCTGGACCAAGCCAACGAAGAACATACCGACTCGACACGCAATCAACTCGAAACCTATTTCCGCGAAGAGGTGGCCAGCGAATTGGAATCGCAACGGGCACAGCTACACGACGCTCAAGCCAAACTTGCGGCGATCAAACCGTCCACATCTGTTTTGATCATGAGAGAGCTCGTCGAAAATCGTCGCACGACGAACTTGCAATACCGTGGTAGTTATCTTGAAAAGGGGCCTGTGATCGAACCGGGCATTCCAGTTGCCTTCCGCGAGATAGGTGAACCCATACCAACCGAGCGTTTGGCTCTCGCGCGCTGGTTGGTGTCCAAGCACAATCCACTGACGCCCCGTGTTCTAGCAAATCGATATTGGGAATCATTTTTCGGCCGAGGTCTAGTGACGACTAGCGAAGAGTTCGGCTCTCAAGGCGACTTGCCGAGCCATCCCAAATTGCTGGATTGGTTGGCTGTTGAAATACTGGACCATCACTGGGACACGCGATACCTCGTGAAATTGATGGTCATGTCGGCGACCTATCGTCAGCGCTCGGATGTAACAAAAGAAGTTGCTGAAATCGATAGAGACAACCGATGGCTCTCTCGTGGCCCGCGGATTCGCTTGAGTGCTGAGGCCATCCGTGACCAAGCGTTGTGTGTCAGCGGATTGCTCAGTTCGAAAATGTATGGTCCTCCCGTTCGCCCGCCACAACCGAATTCTGGCCTTACTGCGGCCTTTGGCAATTCGACGGATTGGCAAAACAGCGAGGGCGACGATCGCTATCGTCGTGCTATCTATACCACTTGGCGGCGAAGCAATCCATACCCATCGATGACCACTTTTGATGCACCTAATCGCGAAACATGTACGGTTCGACGAAACAACACGAACACTCCATTGCAATCGCTCGTGACCTTAAACGATCCGGTTTTCGTAGAAGCGGCTCAAGCACTGGCGCGGCGAGCGATTCAAACTTCAAACATTGTCGAAGAGCAAATTCGGGCTGCGTTTCAGCGATGTTTGCTACGTTTGCCGAACGAAACCGAGCTTGCTGCCCTGGTCAATTTATACGCTGACACGCGCTCGCGACTTTCAGGTCAATTGGAGTTGGCAATACAATTGGCAACCGAGCCGTTGGGTGCATTGCCGCCTGAATTGAACTCGACGGATGCCGCAGCCATGACGGTAGTGTGCAATGTGATTTTGAATTTAGACGAAGTGTTTTT
>JAHEAM010000204.1 GCA_024642765.1 Planctomycetaceae bacterium | reverse complement strand
CACCTTTGTTGACTTCGATTAAGAAGCGAACAAGATCCAGAAATTGTTCTCGATTCTCTAGCTGATTGATTAGTCCCGCGGGCATCGCCGACAGATCGCTTTGTTTTCTAGCCTCGATGTTGTCGATCGGAATCGATAATTCTTGGCCGCCGGCGGGTTCGCGAATGACTAGCGTATTGTCGTCCTCGCGTACGAGGAATCCGCTGAGAGCAAGTCCGTCGATCGTTTGCACAACGGTCAGGGCGTATTCCTTGCGGATGTCTTTGGACGGAGTTAAGACGGACTCTACTAGGAACAAGTCTGTCACTCCGTCTCGTACAGAAGCTAGGTCGGGCCCGAGTCGTTCGCCTTGAGCTGGTGCATGGCATTTCACGCACGACAAGGCCTGATCGAAAAACAGTTTCGCGCCACGCTTGGGATCGCCGCTTTGCATTGCATCACGAGCAATGTCGATTGGGCTTGATCTCGCAAGCACGTCGGACAATGGAACCGGTGGTTTGGCGCGAAGGGAAATGCCCTTTAAAGAAAGTTCATGGATGGACCAAAATTTGGAATCTGAATCTCCCGTTTGTGAGATTCGAATATGGTTCACACCCTCGGAACCATCCAGTTCGATTTCGGTGACAGGTTGATCACCACTGCCTTCGGCCACAGGTTCACCCCAATTTTGCCCGTCAGTTGAAGTGTGGACTACGAACCCACGTGGGAAATCAAAATCCGACCCACGCGTGTCGAGTGTAATCGCCATGACTTTGATTTGTTCCGGGAGTTCGATGGCGAACCACATTCCAGGATGTTGCGTGGTTGCAGTGTCCCAACGACTATTTGAGTTGCCGTCAACCGCATTCATGATATTGTCAACATTGTGACTTGCCGTTAGCTTCCAATGCCCGCGATCTTCCAGAACCGGTGGGTCGTAGTACTTGAGTTCTTTGATGGTCCAAGGGCCATTTCGACTTTGTGATGCTATTCTGACGCGGGCGACGTCGGATGACTCAATCAACGGTGCCTGATTATCCCAGCTGTTCCGGATGAAGTTGGCAACATCGGCGATCCATCGATCGTCGTTAGCGCCCATCGGCAACATCAAGCCATCGGAATAAGTTTTCTCATCGACAGGCCCCATCAGTCCATTCAACAAGACTCGATTCAACCGTTCCTTGTGTCCGACGACACGAGGTGAACCAGCTAATGGGGGCGCCAGCAACGAGTCGGGATGGTCGGGAGACGCCCGGCCTTGACCGTTCTCGCCATGACATGTTGTGCAAAGTGTGTTGTAAATAGTTTTACCGCGAATGACTGACTCGGCCAACAATTTGTTGCGGCGTTGTAGTTCTTCCAAGCGAAGTCGTTCGGCCTTCATTGCTGCGATTCGGGATTTGACTTGGTTGGCGATATCTCGAATCGAAGAGTTGTCTGGCTGCAGAGACAAGGCGCGTTCAACCAACACGTCGGCATTTGGTGGACCTCCTCGCATCGCTGACAGAACAACTTGAATGGCAACATTGGGATCTTGATCACCCGCTAATTGGTAGATCTGTTCGTCGAAGGAGCGGTTGTTGGCCAATTCGGATTCCGCAATACGGACGGCTGCTGCTCTTAACCTTGGATCTGTGTCCGACATCGAACTTAGAATTGAGCGATTCGAGGCAGATTCGAGTCCTTCCAGGGTCCACAAGGCATGCAGTCGGCCAAGCGGGTTTGAGCCGTTTGCGGCGAGTTCTTCTAGCTCTGGTATCACACTGCGGTCACCGTGTAAGATCAAGATTTTCTGCGCCTCACTTCGCCACCAGCCATTGGGATGGGAAAGGTGTCTGACGAGTTGAGTTGGCGTTTCGTCTAGCATTCGGGGCTGTGGTCCACGCTGGGTGGTTGCGTGATCGACCCGATACACTCGCCCTCGGCCTATGTTCTTCTCAAGTTCCCATTCTTTGACGATGCCGCGCAAATAGGAACCTTCATTGACCCAATTGCCTTCTTGGATAATTCCGCGGTACATATCGACAATGTAAAGGCAGCCATCGGGTCCTGTGGCACTATTGACGGGTCTGAAATTCGGATCCCGGGCCGCGATGAATTCCTTTTGATCGTAGGCGTTTGAAACCACAATGCGTCCGTTGTCATTCGTGACTTTGGCGCGGCGAATGAGTCGCCCCACGGGTTCGGGGATGAGCAGGTCTCCATACAAATCGTTCGGCAACCGATCGCCACGGTAAATGGATTGACCACAACAACCAGTAAACCGGTTGAGTGTGTTGTCGCTACGTATACGATCAGTTCCTCCTTGAACATCGGGAACATTATCGATAGGAAACACATCGCGAAACCCAGGAGCTTGCTCGCCCGAAAGAGATATTTGGCCGTAAATAATGGGTTGTTGGAAATCCATTGCCGGATTTTCGCCGCCGGCAGTTGAATAAAAAATTCTGCCGACATCGTCGTGAGTTAGCCCCCACTGCCCGCTGCCATGCGGTAGGTCCTCGCGAACGACCTTGCCATTCGTAAAGCGATAACGGTGTGTCGAATAGGTCGTGTAGATCCAATTGTCGATGTTCCAAATCAAACCGCTTGGTTGATGCTCAAGATTGCCTCCACGGGGCCCGCCTTCGTGCCACATTTCAATTTTGTCAGCGACACCATCATCGTTTGTGTCTTGATAACTCTTTAGGTCAAGAGTGTTGGTTTCGCGAATGATCACTCGATCCAAAAGCGGTAACACCATTCGCGGCAGCACAAGGTTGTCAGCGAAAACGGTGTGCTTTTCATAGATTCCGTCACCGTCCGTATCTTCATGTCGCGAAACTCGACTGGTGGGTGCAAACGCATTACTGCCATCGATGTCTTGCATGTACGTTCGCATTTCAACAACATACATTCGTCCATTGCCATCCCAAGCAATCGCTGACGGTTCATGGATATGTGGTTCCGCCAAAACGGGTACAAGACTGTAACCCGGTTGAATCTCCATCGTTGCAATTGACTTCTCAGGAGATAGCGGCGGTGCCTTCGAGCTTTCATCCTCTTTAGTGACTTGTGACGATACCGCTGACAACAAACAAACAAATGCGAACACTGCTGATTTGAGGGGCATGGCTACCGTTCTTGAGATTTAAGTTGAATTTCACTGCACACAATCTTCACATCGAGGTTCAAATTCTGCCACAAAGTATAGGCTCTTTCCACGTGCGGTCGACGCACAAACGTTTTTGAATTGAGGAATGCGGGTGGAAGAAATCGGGCGTGGATACGAAGTTTTTCGGAAAAACCGCGACACGATGGAGTATTTTGGTTTTTTTTAAAGGGCAAGGCAGAAATTCGATTTAGCTGCAAATAAGACCAGAACCCTAATTGTTGGGACTTCTTCTTTGGATTAAAAACGTCCGAGAATGTCCCGTTAAAACTTCAAAACTTGCTGGTTTCAATTTTTGAATTGACCCCTAGAAAGATTGAAAATGAAAAAATGTATTTTGCCTTTGCCGCCTTAACAGCCGTTGAAAAATTGTTCATCGCCCACACAAGGTAGCGGAGCATCGCAAGCTGCCCGGTTTTCTGCATGTTCAGCGCTGTCACCGGCTGGCTTACACCATTACGCTACGTTTTCAACAGGCTGTTAGCACTACTCGCCAGTAGTTGGCAACCTGATTCGTTGGCAATCGGCTCATGGTAAAATCTCATGAATCGTTTAGAACTTCTGCTATGAATAGTGGCTGTTCCAATGACAGCCTGATGTGACGATTTTCAATCGTGTTGATCTTATAACCCTTACCCAATTCCAAGCCCGTGTCCATCAAGCAACCGCGTTTTTTTAGCGACAATCGTATTGAAAACGATGTCGCAATTATCGAAGGCGACGAAGCACACCATTTATTGCACGTGATGCGAATCCAAATCGGTGACCAAGTCGTCTTGTTTGACGGTTCCGGCCAAGAATACACCGCGAATGTCCAGCGAGTCGGCCGACGTGAAGTTGTTTTTGATATTATTGACGGAACGGAAGTCAATCGTGAATTGGACTGCCAATTGACAATTGCGATTGCCCTGCCCAAGGGAGATCGGCAAAAAACCCTAGTCGAAAAACTTGTTGAACTAGGAACAACTACACTTCAACCCGTTCTTACAACCCGAAGTGTGGCGCAGCCCACAGACTCCGCCATCAGTCGGCTTCAAAAGCAAGTGATCGCCGCCAGCAAACAATCTGGCCGGAACCGGCTGATGAACATTGCACAACCCAAATCATTTCAAGAGCTGCTGACAAATACCGATACGTTTAACAAAAAATTCATCGCGGACCCAACCGGTCAACAACCGTTAACGAGGCAGTCACTACAAGGCTCGAGCATCTGTGTTTTGATTGGACCAGAAGGCGGCTTTAGCAATGACGAATTGGTAATGGCCATTGCTGCAGGCTGGTCACCCGCCAGCCTCGGCCCTCGAATCTTGCGAGTCGAAACAGCAGCCCTCGTCGTCGCCACTATTTTCGCAAGCCAACCTTAGTTGCTCCCACAACGGGACTCATTTTGCGAGAAAGGCGACGCCCCGAATCGCGAGGAATTATCGGCCATGCGTCCTTTTCGGCTGGCCGAGATCTGTATTTTTGCTTTCGTTTGGCCTTGCTTTCCGAATTACAGCGTTCTATCTTTAATATCGGACGGACGAGTCCGTTTTTGTGTTTTCACTTATTTTTTGGTAGGTAATATGTCAATTGGTACCACCAAACGCAACAAAAATGCCCAGTTTCGCCGGAGCGAGATTCTTGCTCAGGCGCTGGATGTCTTTGCGACCGTCGGGTTTCGTGGAGCCGACGTCCAAGTGATTGCCGACCGGGCGAATGTCGGCAAGGGGACGGTCTACCGGCACTTTACCAACAAAGAACAATTGTTTCTCGCGACAGCTCGGTGGTGTCTGGAGCAATTGGGCGAATTCATCGAAGACAAGTTGGGTGGCGAAACAGCAGTTAACGAAATAGCCGCCAATGTCGGTGTTGCCGAAGTCCTCAAACAGGTTTCCCTGGCTTGCGCGGAGTTTTACCAGCAGCAACCGCACGCCGTCGAAATGATGATCATGGAACGTGCCGAATTTCGCGAATCGGTTGTCCCGACTCATTTGTTGTATCGGGCGGAAGCACGCTCGTCGCTGGATCTTTTGATTGCCGCCGCGATCGATTCCGGTGAATTTCGCCAGATCGATCCTTCCGCAACTCTCGATGCCTGGGCCGACTTGTTATTTGGAAACATTGTCAACGGCTGCATAGGCGGCTGCGTTGAAAAACTGAAGGTACGGATCGAAAAATCCGTTGACCTGTTCCTCGCGGGACTGGTTGCAACTACGAACGTGAACACTCACTTAACCCCAAAAGTGTCACCTCAATGATTCAAGAATCTCCAGCCTCTGAACTAGTGCACGACGCCATTCGGCCATCTGTCACGAAGACTCCCGTCGAAAATCCCAAGGCTCCAACAGCCCGAAAACGATCCGGGTACCGCGTGGTTCTTTGGATAGGTGGGATCATCGCGGTCGGCTTAGCCGCCGTTTGGTTTTTCCCAGCGTTGAGAGGTGTCAAAGACAATCGTGCGACGTTGCCCGAATCATCAACGCTGGAACAGAAATCGGATTTGGTTTATATAACGTCCTCGGCTGTGCAGACCCAAACGGTACGCCGCGCCGTCGATGTCGTCGGCACACTCTTTGGCTACGAGGAGATCGTAATCAGCGCCAACGTCGAAGGTCGCGTGACTCGATTGACGGTCGATGTTGCCGACCGAGTTTCTGCCGGAGCCGAGTTGGGCGAGATCGATCCGACCAACTATGAGTTGGCCGTACGTCAGGCGCAGCGCTCTCTGGATGTAGAACTGGCACGCCTTGGTTTGGAAGGTGTTCCCCCCAAGGATTTCAAGATCGAAAACTTGCCGATGATTCGCGATGCGCAATCGCGCTTGACCTATGCCCGCTATAACGAAGAACGAACTCAAGAACTCGCTCGATCGAAAGCCGTCTCGGCTCAAGACTTGGAATCCGCAACGGCCGATCTGCAATCGGCCCAAGCCACGTACGACAACCAACTGCTGCAGGCACGGGCCGCGATTGCCACGATTCAGTTGCGCAGCGAAGCACTAGATATTGCCCGGCAACAATTGCAAGATACGGAGATTCACGCTCCGATTCCCGAGAACCCGATTCCTTTTGTCGACGAAAAAGCCATCTACGCAATCGCCGCGCGAAATGTTTCCGAAGGTTCCTTTGTCAGAGTCGGAGGAGAAGTATTTCGGTTGGTGATCGATGATACCCTGCGCTTGCGTGTCGCTGTTCCTGAACGGCACTTGGGCGAAATCGCAGTCGCACAAAACGCCGAAGTCTCGACCTCGGCCTATGACGAACCGTTCGTTGGCAAGGTTGCTCGCATCAACCCAGTGATCGACGCAAGTACTCGCACCTACGAAGTCGAGGTTCTGATTGACAACACTTCGCATCGATTGAAACCCGGTGGATTTGCCAAGACCAAGATCATCACCAGCGAAAACGACACGGCCGTCACCGTGCCGTTGGAGTCTGTTGTGACCTTCGCCGGGATCACCAAAGTTTTCTTGATCAACGATAACAAGGCCACAGAAGTTCAAGTCAAACTCGGACAACAAGGAACCGATTGGGTCGAGGTTGTTTCGCCAAAAATTGAAGTCGGCTCGAGGATCGTCACGAGTGGCCAAACCGCTTTGTCGGAAGGGACCCCAGTGACCGAACGAACGGCAAAAGAATTATGAAATGTTCAGGAATAATAACCCGCAGCGTAAGCAAGGATGCTTTTGACTGCAATCGTTATTTCGCGGGAGCGAAATACGACTTTGGGATTTTTTATAAACGCTCTCATCGCATTGG
>JAHEAM010000203.1 GCA_024642765.1 Planctomycetaceae bacterium | reverse complement strand
AGCAGCTTGTACCAAAGCTGGCTGGGAAGTCTACCGATGCCGCATGAAATCGTACGCGATGCGCCTACGAGCTGGGTCCCTCCCAACGATGCGTCGATCGTCATTACCCACATGCATTATCGCTGGGATGAAATTCATGCGTTACGACGCATCTGTGAAATCGGCCGCACGCCGGTTTTGATTTTGGCCGATGGCATCTTGGAGTATCGAAATATTTATCAGCATCCTGATCTGGCGGATGGATCGGTTTTTCAGCCGCTGGTTGGGCATAAGCTGGCTTGTATCGGTCGCGGTCAAGCGCGGATCGTGGAAGCCTGGGGAAACGTAGGCAAATGTGAAGTCGTTGGTCTGCCGCGACTTGATTCGTTAATATCAGCGACAGCACATGCAGCCAAATCAAACATCGAGCAATTTTCGCTTGTGATCGCGACGGCCAACACACCTGCGTTCAACCAGAAACAACGCGAGGCTGTGATCGAATCTTTGAGCCATATCCGCAGTAGGCTATCGAACAATTCGCGGGTCAACGGGCGCGTGTGCAAGGTCCACTGGCGATTGACTGATGGTTTTGATGACGAAATCGGATTGTCAGAGGCTGAAAAATCTGAATCGCTTGAAACTCCCTTGACGGAACTATTGCGTCAGACAGATGCCGTTATCACGACACCCTCAACGCTATACCTAGAAAGTCTATTGTTGGGCAAACCCACGGCGTTGTTAGATTTTCACAACACGCCCCATTTTGTTCCGGCGGCATGGATGATCAACGCGCCCAAGCATGTCAACGCGATTTTGAACGAATT
Organism: Planctomycetaceae bacterium; assembly: GCA_024642765.1. Lineage (GTDB taxonomy): Bacteria > Planctomycetota > Planctomycetia > Pirellulales > Pirellulaceae > BJ22. Next base: position 6,105 of record JAHEAM010000203.1, on the reverse strand, counting down.
AGCTTCGCCTCCGGGGCCAAAAATGCTATTCCAAAACATCACCCTCCATGACCAATTGGAATGTGAAACCCCCGCAACACCTCGAATGGTCGAATTGATTCTGTCGATGGTTGAAGCCGGAGAAAATGCCAGATCACAAAACTCAATTCTAGATTTCGCGCCGCGAATATTGCGAGATCAGCGCCACGGGTTCTCTGTCGTCGAACAAGGCTTTGCATTGAAAGATCTGTTTCCTGAAAATCCCGTCTTGAGAAATTGGGACCTCGAGACGTTACAACTTGAGTTGAATCTAGTGCTCAAACGAGTCAATGAGTTACCCGTTCAAAACGCAGAGTTGTACCGTCGTTTAACGGAAACCCGGAAAAGTTACGACGAAATGACCAAGCGTTATGAAAATACACGCGAACGACTTTACGAGGCCAGAGCACGAATTGAAAACCTCAAGAAAAAACTTGGCTTGCCAACCAATTCAAAATCGGCTCCTGAACTGGAGGACGAATAGGACGTGACTCGCCACTATGTCGGCCCAACACCTAAACGAATATAATCGTCATGATAACCAGTGGGAAATGCTCTAGGAAAAATCTAAAAGAGGCTTCCGCATTGGGTCAGCTTCATGAAATTGAAATCGATCGGACATGGAGAAGAAGATGAAAATCTACAACCCTAACGAACCGCTTCTGTACACACATATTCCGAAATGCGCAGGAACTAGTGTCGTGCGACTACTGAAGGATTGGTTCGGAAACACGTACCACAAGTTAAACCAAGATGAAACTCAAGACATCTTGTTGCCCAAAGTTGAAACACAAGACGCCGCAGGCAATTGGCTACCCAATGTGCGTTGCATCCATGGCCACTTCAATCATGGGAGAGGCTACGGATTGCCCTATTATTATCCCGAGGTTAATCAATACTTTACGATTTTGCGCGACCCGTTTGACTTGACCGTTTCAATGTACTTTTTTGCGAAAGGCAGGAGCGCCGAGGGGAAGTTCTGGTATCGTGGCAACCCCGTCGATTTTTCCGCTCAGTTTGCTTCCGTCGAAGAATACGTTCGCAGTTATCCTTATTGGCTTTTCCACCATTTGCCGCAGGATATCACCCTCGATAACTACGAGCAAAAGCTCAAATCGAAGTTCATTTATATTGGCTTATTCGAAGACATGCAGGGGACAATTTCCACACTTGCGAAAATCCTGAAGAAACCGGATCGCAACTTGCCACAACTCAACGTTTCGACATATGACGAAAAGGTGCCTAACTTTCTGAGAGAGAGTTTCTATGCGGATTTCCCGCTACTGCTTCGGATTTACACCTTTGCCCAGGAAAATTATTTGCGGACCTCCTTTGAATCGATTTCAGAACTAAAAGCGCCTAAAACCCCTGCTGCTATGAATTCAGGCAAAGTAGCGTCGAGATCCGATGCGCAAGCTGGTTAATTGCTGCCAGTTGCCCTGGCATTTCAAGAAGATTTTGAACAGAACGAGTCGATTGTGAAGTTTGGTTTCTATTCATGCATGTCGGGCGTTCCGTGGGGAGGCAGCGAGGAACTGTGGTATCGAACCGCGCGCAAAATGCAGGAGGCGGGTCACGAAATCTTCGTCAACTTCAAGTGGTGGCCTTGCATGGCTCAAAAGTTGGCGAACCTACAAAATGACGGTGCCAAACTCTGGTTACGCGAACGACACCTCTCGTTTTGGGAATCGCAGAAAAAACGACTCACTGCCTTGCGGCATGGACCAAGCGCTGAGTCTTGGATTGAAACCATGAAACCGACTGCCGTGCTGGTCACACTCGGCTACCATCCCGACCGAATTCTAATCGCCGACGAGTGCATCAAACGAAAGATTCCGTACGCGATCAATGTGCAGAGCGCAAGTAGTTTTTTCTTTATCCATAGCGACACGCTCGAAACCTATCGCCGTTGGTATCGAAGCGCCGAGAAAGTGTACTTCGTCTCGCAAGAAAACCAACACAAACTTGAAACAAACCTTGCGATGCAGTTCGAAAATGCTGAAGTCATCGACAATCCATTCAACGTCGATCCCGCGATACAAACGGAGTGGCCCAAGGCCAAACCATTGCGCCTAGCCTGTGTTGGCCGAATCCATTTTCAGTCGAAAGGCCAAGACTTGATTGTTGACGTCATGCGCCAACCGAAATGGCGCGAACGCGAGATCGAAATTTGGTTCTACGGCAAAGACCAAGGCAATGAATTACAACTGCGCGAATTGATTGAGTTACACGGTCTCAATCATCAACTCAAATTTGGCGGTTATGTCGATGACGTCTCAGAAATTTGGCGAGACAATCACGGATTGCTGTTACCGTCTCGTTACGAAGGGGCTGCATTGGTCGTTGTCGAATCGATGCTTTGTAATCGTTTGGCGATCTCGACGGACACTGGCAGAAACAGCGAATTGATCCACGACAACTGCAGTGGTTTTATTGCTGCAGCCCCAACCGTCGGGCTCCTCGACGACGCCATGGAGCGGGCTTGGCAACGGCGAGGCGAGTGGGAAACAATGGGCGCCAAGGCCGGTTTGTCGATCCGGCAAAACTATTCAGTTGACCCCATTGCTGATTTCGCCCAGCGTTTGCTCAATCTATCCCAGTAGTGGAAAGGTCTGTAGCCAATATGACCCAGCGCATCGAGGTCGCGATTTGCACACGAAACCGCGCCGAATTGCTGCGAGGGACGCTGTTTTCGATTGCCAATTGTCTGATCCCGAACGACTGGCAACTGCGCGTCATTGTCGTTGATAACGATTCGACTGACGAAACGCCATCCGTCCTAGAAAGCTGTAACGCGAAGATTCCATTAACTGCAGTTGTTGAAAAGCAACTGGGCCATACACATGCGCGTAATGCTGCGATCGCCCAGAGCGAGGCGGAGCTGGTGGTTTGGACGGACGACGATGTTTGCGTCCCTTGCAACTGGCTAGACAACTACATTCAAGCGTATTTTGCGAACCCAACAGACAGTTTTTGGGGAGGAGCCATCCGCCCCGTTTTCCCCACGGGTTTGCCGGATTGGCTGGCAGAAAATTGGGCCGCGGCGTCCGGCTGCTTTGCTGAACGCGATCTAGGCGATGATGCGGTAGAGTTCACGCCACAGCGTTTACCCTTCGGTGCAAACTTTGCTGTGCAAGGCAACGTGCTGCGGCAGTTTTTGTTTGACACGCGATTGGGACGCCGCGGACATATCGTTCTTGGTGATGATGAAATTGAATACTTGAAACGTCTGATCGACAACGGCCATTCCGGAAAATGGGTTCCGCATAACGGCGTTGAACATGTGATCACGAGTGAACGTACAACCGAGAACTATGTATGGCGTTACTTCATTGGGCAAGGCATCCGGTTGGCTGAAAAGCACGCGGAACAAAAGGTCTCGCAGCTCGAACTCTATCGTCATGTCTTCGGCTACTATGCGCAACGACCCTGGGCAAAATCTCCTGCCTGGTTCGCGCATCTCGCATGCTGGGGCTTGGCCTTAGGGAAACGTCGCGCTACAGGATTGCGAGCTCGGCAAACCAACCGTGAATGAAAAATGCGACTTGGTTGCTCCAAATCGCGTCAATTACTCTTATCTATTATGCTGCCGGCAGCAAGATTTATTTGAATTTATCATGACAGGACTTACAATCAATTGCAGCACCAAGTGCCTCCTCCGCACCCTCGCGTCCCACGACTACTTTAGCTGCGTTCATCATGGCTGTTCCCGCCATCATTTTCCACTCAGTTTCATCGCCCTTGGGCGCTTCGTTTTCCACCAAGTCGATCAACAGGTTTAAGACTTGCATTTTTTCTTCGTCAGTTGCTTCTCCTCCTGCTACCTTTTTTGCCAAACCACTTTTCATGGCTTCCTTCATCACCGCTTTGATCGGTTTCGGGTCCTCGGCGGATTTTGTTTCATTGTGAAAGCGAGCAAATCCCGACCCGACAAATACAGCAGCCACCGCCAGCAACAAACGAAAAATTTTCATGCACCACTCCGAAATAGGCTTTTCTAATTGGACTGGCCCAAATAGGGTCTGAATGTCCAGCCGACTAATCCTGAACATAACGAATCCCAAATCCAAAAGCAATTTTAGGCAAAAGCAATATTATCCAATTCTTCATCCAAACGAATGGAAAGATCGCTGCCTGAATAAATGACCGGACAGCGTTTAGTCGCCAAATGAACCAAGTGACACTAAAAACTCGCTCATTTCGCCGGCGGCATGATTGTCGCCTTGAGTGCGGGCAAAATCGATACCTTCGCGCAAGACGCTGCGCGCGCTATTGATGTTGCCTAGTTCGGCGAAAGCCTGACCGGCCATGAAGAATGCTGGAACGTAGGGAGGTGTTGACTTCATTAGCGACTCGAAGTGCTGGATGGCTTCATCCATTCTACCCAAGCCCTTCAATTCCATGCCCAAAGCGTAACGCAAAAACGTATCATCGGGTTCCGATTCCAATAGCGATTGAAGTTGTTCCAGTCGTGTCATGTTTGTTCCGTATTACTTCAATTGATTGGATGTGAATCAATTTTCATTCTGCGGAAATTTACGTTCGCACACAATGGGACAAATGGATTTCGTTGAGTATCATGACTTAAACAAAGTTCTTTTTGCTTCGAAAAACTTCTGACATGTGGAAACCGATCATCGCGACGACCTTGGTTTTTCCAATTGAGAGTATTTTGTGAACAATGCCCCAGCATCAAACAGCCAGACTTCAACCGATGACACGGGGGAATTCACAAGGATGCAACGGATGAGGCAGCTAAACTCCCCTTTGGCGATTAGCCTGTTTTTTCTCTTTGTTATATTGGCGACCGGCGCGACTCTGGTGCGGGCCTACAAGACCCATCATGAACCGGGGCCGATCGAAGGCGCGAACTTTGGGTTTTGTGATTTCCATAACGGCATTTACTTTCCAGCGCAAGCTATTGCTGCTCGCGTCAGTCCATACGGTCAAGAATACGGAACGACCTATCCAGTTCCGCGATCGACACCCCTCTATGCGCCGTCAACGTTTTTAATTCACTGGCCTTTCGCTTGGATGTCGATGCGTGCCGGTGAGTTGGTCTACTTTTCACTTACATTCATCATGGCGATCGCACTTGCCATGCTTTCGATAAAATGCAGCAAGTTGAAAATGTCACTTGGCATGGTCTTATTCACAACGCTAGGAGTTGTTGTTTCGCGGGCTGGTTATGGAACTTTTTACTCAGGCTACTTCACGTTTGAATTGGTTCTAGGAACGATCGTAGCCTTACAGTGGGGCGACAAACCCTGGGTGGGTGGGCTCGGCTTGCTGTTTGCGTCGACGAAACCGACCTATGCGATTCCGCTGGCGATCATCATGGCAGCTCGTGGTCATTGGCGGGCTCTCGGACTAGGCATTCTGCTCAACTCAGTATTGTCGTTGGCCGTGATCGCCTGGTTGCTGCCAGGTCGGCCTTGGGATTTTCTGCTTCAAGACATTCGCTTCGGCCAATCGCAGCATATGGCTGATCGCGCCGAAATGCCTGAGTTCAGTTGGACAAGGGTTGATGTTGTCGCATTGGTTGCCAAATGGTTGCCAGCGAACCCCAGCGAATTGATTCAGTTACTATGGATGTTTTTGTTGCTACCGCTGCCGGTTTGGTTACTAGTAAAACTGAAATCAGTAGACAAAACAACGGCAGCAGGTGGCATTAGCGGAACGCTTGCATTGCTGACAATGAACGTTACGGTCTACCACCACTATTACGACATGCTCGTTTTGTTCGTGCCGGTTATTGCAATTGCCTTCAACCAACATTTGTGGCCCGAACGTTCAGCAACGCGTTTCGGCTTAGCAATCTTGATATTATTCCCACTCATGAATTATTTTTCGACAAACTTATTTTTTGGCAGGATGGGAATTTCTGATGTCTCGGCTGTCTATCAAGTTGTGACGAGTTTGAATTCGGTTTGTCTGCTGGTTGCCTTGTTATGGGTCATGGCGATTGCCTGGAACCGCTTACGAAACGTCCACCTTTCGGGCACACAAACCAGCAAGCAGGGACAATTCTAGGTACCCTGCCAATCGCGTGGATTGGGCTCTATAATCGTTAAACGGTGGTCGTCC
>JAHEAM010000202.1:2507-6912 GCA_024642765.1 Planctomycetaceae bacterium | reverse complement strand
GGTAGTTCTGGATGTAGCGAATGAAACGTTTGAACAAATCGCCTACCAGACAGTTTTTGACCAAGGCATGGGCGTTGTTTTGCTCGATCGATTGATCTTTGTCGGGCCACCAGAAATTGCTGTTTCTTTGCCAACAATGCTCGAGAAATTCAAGAAAAACATCGCGAATTCGAGCTTGAGTTCCGACGCCCAAAAAAGACTCTCGGCACAAATAAAAATTGACTCAAAAGGCTACGTACAACCTGCAGAACTTTTGGCCACCTTGGCCTCAACGAACAAAGTTGCGATTTCAGTGGATGCTATTCCACTCGATGTTTGGCGAGATATTGAGCTTCCGCCCATGCCGTTTGCTGAATTCATTGCGTTGGTTGGCGTCGGCTTCGATCTATGGCCAGAGATTGAATCCAATGGCTCGATACGTTTTTTGCCATTGGCCCTTCCAAACGAAATCAAAATGTCGCTTTATGTTTCGCAGCAAAACAAAGATCTTTTCGATAAGCTCAAACAACAGTTCCCGCTAGTAAAATTCTCAAAGACTTCCGGGCAAACCATTCTCGTATCGGGGACGACTGCTGATCTAGTTGCCGTTGCAAAAACCCGGTCTGAGTTCAATCAACCCCAACAATTCGCTTCCGGTAAAAAACGCTACACGCTACAGACTTCAGCAAGTCGTGGCGATATTTTGGCGTCGATTGCCCATCAATTGGACTTGAAGTTCCAGTTCGAAAACGAAGCGAATGTCGAATTGCAAAAAACAATAGATCTAAAAGTTGTTGATTTACCCCTCGAAGACCTAATCGAAAAGGTTCTAAATCAAACGGGCCTAGGCTGGGCTATCGAAGAGGGACAATTAAACGTCCGAGTGCAAAAAAAATAGGCAGTTTAAGAAGTCGAGCAGGTTTTAAACTCATCGAAGGCCTAGCCCCCGGAAGGCCTAGCCCCCGGCAACCTGCGAAAAAGCAAAAGAAAAAAAGGCGACGGGCGGAATCGAACCGCCATAGACGGATTTGCAATCCGCTGCCTAGCCATTCGGCCACATCGCCAATACTCAACAAATAGCTTTCGCAATGACTTGTTGACCGCCAAAGTTATCGAAAACGATATTTCCGGTCAAGTGGACTGGGTAATTTTTGGCGATTGCAATGAAAGTAGCAATTTCAAAAATTATACCTGCCTTACGACTAAAACATCGGTTCTTACAAAGCTGAACTTTATTACGAATTGACCAATTATTTCGAATAAAAGTTCGCAAGCGGCGGCGCATTCATTTCTTCGATTCCGCAAAAAGAAAAATCATTGGCCGCTTTTCATAAGCTAAGTTTCCTAAAGTGCCCCTCGCTGGGTTTATGGCCAATTAATGAATTTGCTCCCGTTTTTTTTCGGTAACGACCATGCAATCGGTTCAACTCGTTTTAAGAAAAATCGAACAGCTTTCACAAAGGAACGAGACGGTCGGCCTATCGCTGGACCAGATGGTCGAAAATGCGTTTGCCGAACACGTGGAATCTACTCGAGAAGACTGGCCAGAAATCAAAAGAACGGTTGAGACGTTTCTCTTTGCGTCCCTGGCTCTCGACGGAACGCCAGATAAGAAATTCGTCATTGACGATTAGGCAGCGACCAGTCTAGCGTCTCTCAATTAACCATTGCGGAATGATTATTGATTCCAACGTGATAGCAAATCTGTTCCTTCACTCTCACTAGCGATAGCAGTCAAGTTCTTTTTGCTGAACATCCGATTGCTGCTGATTTGTGGCAACCGCATTGTTTTCGCCGGGTTTTCAGGTCCGTCCCACTATCTTGCCTTGACCTAGTGGCAAAAAAACTGGTATTTCTGCACCGCCTATCACAAGAGCTTTGGGCGATAACGTCTTTGACTGACTTTCGTTCATGCATGGCATTGCATGTATCGTCATGCTCCTAATACTCTCAAGCGTTTAGGATCGATGATGTGCATTGCGTCAATTCTAAATTCGAGAGCACATATGAAATACATCATCGCGCCGGCCTATGTTTGCCTGATTCTGGGGCTGTTTTTGTCGGTCGGTTGCCGCAATCACCAATACGCACATATTCTCAAATCTAACAATCAAGACATGATTGGCAGTCATGACGCTGGTGCCGAGACGTTCAACAAGCTAGTCGATGAATCGGTCGGGAAATTACTTGCCCGACAAAGCAATCAATGTATCGACGAGATGGGCAATCCTATCCAGAAGCGAATTTGTTTTGTCGGGATCGAAAACGCAAGCTCTGAGGACATTGGTGATTTCAAGGACCAACTATACGAACAGATCGACAGTTCCATTTCCGAGGGCCAGCAATTCGAAACCATCAGCGTACGCTACGTTGAGAATGGACTCAAACAGCTTCGCATGCTACCGAACGACCTAATGGTTCCCTCCCAACGCCGAAGCTTTTGCGATGTGATGGAACAAACGGGCCAGCCATTCGATTACTTGCTGTTCGCGAAACTAACATCAGGAACAACCGAGAACAACAAAAGCTACCAACGCGATTATCTACTGACGCTTGAATTGGTCGACATCAATTTAGGTAGCTTTGACAAAGAGTCGGCGAAGGTACGCAAGGGCTACCATGCAACTCGAGTTGGAAAGTTCACAAAATACAACCCACTACTTCGCTAACCATAACCAACAACGCCCTGAAATTGAATCAACGTATAAAACGTCTCATTTCGCCTGGCGAAAGTTTCGTAGGCATGATTTCTCGATTTGAAACCAAGAACATGCTCTGCCAGAATCACTTTCCCAACATGAAGCCTTCGCGACAACCCTTGAGGTTCTCCTCTGCCTCAGTGCTACTACTGACTTTGCTCTTTGGCTGCCAGACTCATCGCCAAATCATCGATCAGGCCCATACCGCATATTGGCAAAACGACTTTCAGCAGTCATCCGCACTACTTGATAAAGCCATATCGCGTCCCAAACGAGATCGAGTGCCTTTGATGCTCGACCAATCGATGGTCGCCTTTCAACAGGGAGACATCGAAGCCACCCAATTGCTGCTCCGCCAGTCCAAAGCAGAGTTAGTTGCTGCTCCGGCGCTGGCTGACCTTGCGGAAAATTCACTTTCGATGTTTTCCGATGACAGGCACCGAGCCTATGCCGCCGAAGACCACGAAATCATACTTCATCGAATCCTCCAAACTTTGTGCAGCATTTTGACATCCGATGGCGACGAAGTTGCCTTTTCACATCAGTTGGGCGAGCAATGTGAAACGTTGCTGGTCCACCGCCCGGACAATACACGATCAAGCGAAACGCCAGCAAGCGATAGCGTGACTCCAGTCGCATTGCCCGGCGTGCCAGAAAGCGATTCCGTAAAACGTGAGATTGCGATCGCACCCTTGATGAGAGCTATCGTTCGATCCAATTCCCCGCTGCAACACGACGAAGTCGTCCATCACTTAACGCAAGCCTATCAATGGCGACCCGAAAGCCGATTTCTTGAACATGAACTTCAACGTGCTCAGAACGACATCGGAATTCAACCAGGACATGGAGCCGTTTACTTGATTGCGCTTGTTGGCAAAGGGCCAAGAAAGGTTGCCTCAACCGAACCCGTCTCGTCACAAGCACTTTTGATCGCCGATCAAATCCTTTCGGGATTAGGCAACTACACCTTGCCACCCACCATTGCTCCAATCAAGGTCGCCCGAATTGAACTGAGCCCTATTTCGTTTGACCAGCTTTCTATACTCGTCGATAACCAAGCTGTTGGCTTCACCGAAAATATTGCCGACTTAGGGCGACTTGCAGTTGAACGCCAAAACGAACTACTGCCCGAAATAGTAGCTCGCGCCGTCGTCCGGCGAATCGTCAAAAAAGGCGTTGTCGTCGCGGCAAAATCAAAATCCAACGCGAAAAAGAATTCTGGAAACGACCTTACGTCGTTAGTCTACGATGCAGGAGGTGTCGCTTGGGAAGCACTGGAGCAGGCCGACCTGCGTGCGTGGGCCTTATTGCCAGGAAGCATCCAAGTCATTCGAATGGAATTGCCTGCAGGAAATCATCACCTGAGCCTCGCGCCGGCGATGAACGGTCAACTCGCAGGCCGGTCTTTCTCGGAAACAATTGATGTTCGGAACGGACAAACAACGGTCGTCGTCGGCACTCTTTCCGAAGCCAATGCAACCGGCCGAATCATGATCCCTCGTCCGCAATCGATCAGCTTTGTGGCCAGCGAATAGACGCGGACACGCTAGCATAAATGCGTTTTCTAATCAGTCTGTTTAGCCCAAACGCTGGAGACATAGTTTCTTGATGCCGATTAATAATGGAGCCGGGTTAATTTAGCAGTGCCCCAATTTCAATTGACACTGCTGAGCAGATGCACTAGTCTCCACATTCGTCGTGCAATATTCACATCTCAAATGACATGG
>JAHEAM010000202.1:524-2497 GCA_024642765.1 Planctomycetaceae bacterium | reverse complement strand
ATATTGGGCCGTGCATTGAAAGCGCGATGCCCATTGCGGATGAAATTCTAATCTCCGATTCGCTATCGACCGACAACACCCTGCAAATCGCCCGAACCTACGATAAAGTCCGAATCATTGAACGCGAATATGTCACCAGCGGTGATTTCAAGAACTGGGCCATTCCGCAGGCCAGTAATCAATGGGTTTTGATCATCGACTCTGACGAGCGAGTTACGCGTGACCTCGCCAACGAAATTCAATTGGAACTTTCTCGAGGTCCACAGTTTGACGGTTATCGTATTTTTCGAGACAACCATTTTTTAGGCCATCGAATGTATTTCGGTGACGCTCGAACCGACTCTGTGTTGCGCCTCTTCCGCCGAGATCAAGGGCGTTATCAAGGCCCCTCAGATCACGGCGAGGTTCACATAAAATCCGGTCGCGTTGGAACACTCAAGAGTCGCTTTACACATTACTCAGTTTGGAGCTACGACCAACTCTTCCATAAGTTTGACCGCTACACCAATTTGCAGGCTGAGCAGTGGCGAGATCAAGGCCGCGATACGTCCTATTTCAAATTATTGGTGCGACCGGCCTTTCGTTTCTTCCGCGAATACATTTTGCAACTAGGAATCTTGGACGGAAAAGTTGGATTGCAGCAAGCCTGGCTCGCCGCATTTTATTCATTCCAAAAGCAAGCCCGCCTTTGGGAATTAAACCACGGCATGGAACAGCCAATCCCAGATAACTCTGACTTTGGTCTCCGCGAACAAAAAATCCATCTTCACGACGACGCAATGAAAGACCGCCACGCTGCGTAACTATTAAAATCTGGAAGAAAAACACGCTGAACTTCTTCGTCCATCGTTGCCTGAAAAGACCTGGCATCTAATATCCAGTGTCGAAAGACCTAGCCCGAATTCAAAAAAAACGATACTTCTCGGTAAACGTTTCCATTTTGATTTATCTCGACAGGATTTCAACAATTTAGCCGGTTATTTGAACGTAGTCGGTTTCCGTAGGTGTCGCTGCGCTCAACCTAAGGCTAATGGCTGTAATCTCGTTGAGGTAGTCGTGGCGTTCACCGCGAAGTAATAATAAACCTGCGTCTTCATTCGCTGCCAGGCGCTTTCGTTGTCTTCGAAAACGACATGAATTTAGCCGTAATTCAATCCGGAATAACTGCTTCCATATCTTGAGGTCGATCGAGAAACACAAAGCCTTGGCTGATTAAATTGTTTGCCGAGAAAAGTTGGCAAACTAAGTCAGGGCCACTTTGAGTGAAGACCATGTTGTAATTCTGCGGTCCGCCGGATTGACCGCGTGTCGCAAAGTTCACGTTCACCGCAAAAGGCGCTGCACTCCAAACTCCGACAACTGCTCTGTCGTCCGCCGTCGCTCGAAAAACATAGTTCTTGCCATTGATCGTCAATTCAACGTTGCGGAACAGACTTCCGCTGTCAAGTTGCACGCCAAGAACCGAATTGTTGTAAAGGTCTTCGAGCAAAAGAATGTCAGCGTTGCTTCGTGCGAGAATTGATTCCGAAATATCGACTCGCAGTTTGTGTAACGTGTCGTCATCTTCGAATTGCAGTTTCACCTTGGAGTACCAATGAGCAGCGCGATTGAAGAGTGCGTCCGACAAAAAACGATCCTTCTTCTCTTTGTCCGCTAGTTTCCAATAAGCATCTGCTAATTCCAAGGCATCGGTTTCGCTGTCAAACGCTCGGGACAACTTTTTATCTTGCTGAATCAAGGAAGCGAATGCCGAAGGATTGTCTGTTTGGCAATACTTGTGGGCAGTGTTCCAATCACGCAAACGCAAGGCGTAAAATTCCAAAACCGTATCCAAGTCAACCTGAGCCGTTGGGTTCTGCTTCAGGATTTCCAGTTCGGCCTTTGCTTTTGCAAAGTCACCTGAAAATTTCCGAAACTCTTTCGCTTGCCCCTCGAGGAATTTCTCGAGCGCGACACGATTTTTGGCGATTCGC
>JAHEAM010000202.1:0-514 GCA_024642765.1 Planctomycetaceae bacterium | reverse complement strand
TTGAGCGAAAATTTGTAAATCGTTGCGGCAAGTTGTGCGGCCTCCGTTTCGGAAAGTGGCAACTCCCGCAGCCGTTTGGCGACTTCTGAGCTGTAACGACTAGCATCAACTTGAAACGTTTTTTGGAACGACTCAAGCCGTTTCGACAAAACGTCGAAGTACTTCGTTTCGGCCAACAGCTCGATCGATTTTTCAAACGCAAGAAACATTTGGATTGAATCCGAAATTTTGCCGCCGTCTAAATCTCTCGTGATTTGTCTTGCGACATCGTAACGTTGGGCCATCGAAAGGTCCTTCCGAAATGCGTTGGGGTACGCAATTCGAAAGGAGTCGGTAGCGGATTGAGTGGATTCTGGACTTGGTACCGCGAGACCAACGGGCAAAACAAATTCAGGTGTCAATTCCTCCGGACTAGCGGGCTGCTTCCCATCGTTGCCCGTCGGCGACATGGGCGCTAATACTCCAGGATTTTTCGTTGGCTTCTGTTTCGAAATCTGTTTTGATGGGCTGGGCT
>JAHEAM010000201.1 GCA_024642765.1 Planctomycetaceae bacterium | reverse complement strand
ACCTTATGACAATGTCAGACAAAAAAAGGCACCGCCAGTCATCGCGGTGCCTATAGCGGAGGACACGGGGGTCGAACCCGCAACCCTTGCGGGCAACTGATTTCGAATCAGCCTGCTAGCCATTCGCTTATCCTCCGAAAAGCTGTTCCGATTATACCTCAAAAGTTCGCGGCAAATCAAGCCGTTTAGGAGTTGCCACGTCGCTTAGGGTGCCGTTCGGCAAATTTGATTTTCCAGAAACTACTTCCGATTTCGATTTCCTTGCTTCCTGATTCTTTGAGCCAAGGTCACTCGTTTCCAAACGCTTGCCAGTCCGCCAACTTAAAAGTCAAATTCTGTCACGTGTACCTAATACCAATAGAAACAAAAGGGGCGCGAACTTCGTCTCAATAGAGTCGTTTTCAAATCTACCAGAATCGAAAACCTGGTTTTGCACTTAAAATTAGCGATCTTTGGCGTTCGAAAACGAGTTCAAAAACTGTTGCGAGGCGTTTTAGGTAAAGCAATTGTGGCTACGCGGCTTTATTATGGTATCGCGGAGGGTTAAAATGGTCTGACCAGTTCGCAACCTTGAAATTCCGACCGCATTTAAGCTTGTTTGGCAAGTCGCAGTTTGCCCGCCCGAGTGAATCTGCCAAACGGTGCGACATACTGGTACGATCATATCCGCGTAACTCTAAAGAAATCTACAACCTCCAATTTATCTTTTTAAGGAACAATAGCTCCGCATGAATGCCGACAAAAATCCATCCGCGTCGCTTTCGAACGAAGATGTTCAAGCCATGGAGCGACTGAGCAGTGCCTACGACAAAATTCGACAAGAGCTTGGCAAGGTCATCATTGGCCAGCGCGAGGTTGTTGAACAATTGATGATCGCGATCTTTGCTCAAGGCCATTGCTTACTCGAAGGCGTACCCGGCCTGGCCAAAACCCTGATGGTAAGCACATTGGCTAGGACCTTAAAGTTATCCTTCAACCGAATCCAATTCACGCCGGACTTGATGCCCAGCGATATCGTTGGAACGGAAGTCATCCAAGAAGATAAAGTCTCTGGGAATCGTGAATTCAAGTTTTTGAAAGGACCGATTTTCTCGAACATCATTCTCGCCGACGAAATCAACCGGACGCCCCCGAAAACGCAAGCCGCCTTGTTGGAAGCGATGCAAGAAAAGCAAGTCACCATCGGTGGCGTCCGCAACCCGTTGCCAGCCCCGTTTTTCGTGTTGGCAACGCAAAACCCAATCGAACAAGAGGGCACCTATACCTTGCCCGAGGCCCAGCAAGACCGCTTCATGTTCAAAATTTTTGTGAAGTACCCGAGCTACGACGAAGAGTTTCAAATTGCTGATACCACGACCAGCATGAACAGCGCGGATATCACTAGCGTTCTTTCGAGCGAAGAGATTTTGCAGCTACAACAACTTGTGTGACGCGTCCCTGTGGCACCCTATGTGATTCATTTTGCCTTGCGTTTAGTCCGAGCCACTCGCGTGCTTGAAGGCGACTGCCCAGAGTGGGTCAAGGATTCGGTGAGCTGGGGCGCTGGTCCGCGGGGAGTTCAATATCTCTTGTTGGGTGCCAAGGCACGTGCGGTTTTGGAAGGTCGATCTTACGTCAACACCGATGACATTGCTGCTGTGGCGCGCCCCGTGTTGCGTCATCGTGTGATCACAAACTTTACTGCCGAGTCGCAGGGAATCACGAGCGACGTGGTGATTGACCGACTCTTGAAAGAACTTCCGGAGCGAAGCGCTGGTGATGAAATCGCGCCGGAACTTGCTGCAGCATTTGCGAAAGCCTAATCCGAACGGTCGCTCGCAGCGTTCCTGCATTTTGATCGAAACCAGATCTCGAGTGCATTAAAACTACGACCGCGCCGTTTCGAAGTGGCTACTTTTTACGATTGACCTAAAGCGACGACATTAGTATGGCATCGACCGAAGAATCCTTTTCCGGCAAGTACCTGGACGGCCGCACGTTAGACAAGATCAAACGTCTTGATGTGCGCGCTCGTTTGGTGGTTGAAGGCTTTATTACTGGCAGCCACCGCAGTCCCTACAATGGATTTGCGGTTGAGTTCGCTGCGCACCGCGAGTACGCACCGGGCGATGATCTGCGTTATATCGATTGGAAAGTATGGTCGAAAACCGATCGCCTCTACATCAAAGAGTTTGAAGAAGAAACGAACTTAAAATGCCATATTTTGCTCGATCGCTCGCGTTCGATGAATTACGGGGGAGACGAAACCCCAACCAGCAAGCGTTTGGCCAAGCAAAGAAACGAAAACTCATCGAACGATTCTAAAACCTGGACAAAATTCGATCATGCCGCGACAGCAGCTGCAAGCCTGGCGTATTTGATGCAACAACAACAAGATGCAGTCGGGATGGCGTTGTTCAGCAACCAAATCGATAAGTTCTACAAGGCCAGTACGCATCCGACCCAACTGAAAATGCTGTTTCACGAATTGGAACAAACGAAATGCGACTCGGTAACGGAAGTGTCCGATGCATTCCTGACTTTAGCGGGCCAGTTTCGTCAACGTGGAATGGTGATTTTGATTTCCGATCTCCTGTTGCCGCTGGAAGATCTAAAGAAATCGCTTGAGCAATTTCGCTTGCGGCGCCACGAGGTCATTGTGATGCATGTGATGCACAGCGACGAGCTCAACTTTCCGTTCGATGAAAACACCCTTTTCAAGGGAATGGAATCGAGTGTCGAATTGTTGACTGAACCACGTGCGTTGAAGAAATCGTACCTGGATGCACTGGAACGACATCTGACTGGCGTCAAAAAAGTTTGTGCGGGTGCAGGAATCGATTATTGCTTGCTCGACACATCGAAGCCATTAGATGCGGCGTTGTCCAGTTATCTAAATTTCCGATTGCGTTCGCGACGAAAGGCATAATTGGAAGTCTGGAACGGGGCAGAAGCTGCAAAATGCGCAGCGGATGAGTCAGATTTGGAATGGATTTTGAATGAAAACCAGAAAATTTAACGTTTGTATTTGAGAAAGATCATTGATGGGCTTTTTAGGTTGGATGATGAACCCTGCGATGCTGGGCCTTGGAGCTCTTGCGGTGTCGTTGCCGATCATCATTCACTTGCTGAACAAACGTCGTTTTAAGATTGTGTCTTGGGCTGCAATGGATTTCTTGCTTGAGGCCGACAAGCAGAATCGACGGCGCGTTCAGCTACAGAATTTGTTACTGCTTTTGTTGCGGTGCCTGGCTATGCTGTTATTGGGGTTGCTGTTGGCTCGGCCATTGTTGCCGTCGGCACTCTCGCGGCTCTTGGCCGACAAGGATCGTTTCGAACGCGTTTTCATATTGGATGACTCGCTTTCGCAACAAGTGGTCTTCGACAACATTCCGGCTTTCGAGCAGGCCAAACAATCGATTTCAAAACTGCTTACCGAGCTTGCAGGCTCAAGTAAGAGTGACGATTGGGTAACGCTTTATGTGACGAGTAACCTCGATCAGCCATTGCTTGCGAATGAGCCCGTAACCGGCACGACACTGCCCAACCTCCAAGAGTCAATTGAGCAGTTGCAATGTTCGGACTTTTCGGCCGACTACTCTGCGACATTAGAACAAGTCCGGCGATACCTAATAGGTCAACGCGAGGGAATCAGCCGAGTCGTTTACTTGTACTCCGACCTTCGCAAACACGACTGGATTCCAAGCGAGGGTACTGTAGAGGCGAACGACGCAGAGGACGCCGAGTCATCACCACAGGCTCTGTTGGCGCAGTTGGGGGAGAATATTAGCCAAGGCTTCGTGGTCGATAGCGGTTCAGCGCTGGATCAGAATCTGGCAATCGTCAGTTTGCAGAGTGACGATTTGTTGGTGGCCAATCGATTAGTTACTTTCACGGCAGAAGTCGTGAATTTCGGAAACGAAACAATGAGCAATATTCGAGCGTTATTGCAAATTGACGAACAGGCTCCCGTTTACGCAACGATTCAAAGTTTGGCACCGGGCCAAAAAGAAACGGTGTCATTTGCTCATATGTTTGTGGCCAACGAAACCCCCTCCATGCAATCGTCCATGCTCGCGACGGGTGAGGGCCAAACACCAAGACAAGACCATCGAATTCGCATAGAAATCGATCGGCAATCGCTTTCAACGACGCAATTGCAAGCCGATCAACTCATTAACGATGACACACGACGTTATGCGGCGCGTGTCATGGACAAAATCCCAGTGCTATTGGTTGATGGCGATCCGTCGGCTGTTTCTGAAAGAAGCGAAACTCACTTCTTGAAGTTCCTCGACGTGTTTGGGACTGGCTTGAAAACGGAGGTCATTTCAGTCAGTGAACTCGAAACGATTTCCTTGACGAACTACCGTGTGATCTTTCTCTGCAACATGGACGAAATTTCCGAAGACCGAGTGAAGACATTAGAGCAATGGGTGGCGGAAGGCGGAGCTCTCGTTTTTCTGCCAGGTAATCAAGTGCGTGCGACTACGTTCAATTCAACATTCTTTCGAGATGGCGCTGGCATGTCCCCGATGGAATTGGACTCCATCGCAGGTGACCCGACAAAATCTAGCATGGTCAAATTCGAGGTCAGCAAGCAAGTACACCCATCACTTCGGACACTAGTTGGGCAAGATGCAGGACCTTTGTTGGGAATCAAAATTTTTAGTTGGTGGACCTCTCGAATCCCCGAAACGGGCCAAAACGTATTTGAAGTTCCCTTGCGTCTGAACGACCGTGACAATTCGCCTGCAATGATCGAACGCAGTTGGGGACGCGGCAAAGTTGTCGCGTTTACGATTCCCGCCGATGCCGATTGGACCATGTGGCCGACCATGTCAGCCGTATTTGTACCAATGATGGTGGATTTGATCGACTACTTGGTGGGCGGAGAAGCGGAACGGTCAGGCGTCGCCCTCGGTGAGCCGATTGAATATCCCGTTGATCTTACAGCCTTCGACAGTCGCACCTGGTTACGCGATTCACAGAACGAAAAAATCGAAGCTGTGGCTCGGCCGGTTGACGATTCAGAACAATCGCTTGAGTCATCGATTTATCGTGTGCAATTCCCGCCAGTTGAACGGACTGGGTTTTACGAGCTGGGAATGACTCGCCACACGGGTGAAAACGAATCAACCTTATTTGCGGCCAATAGCCCAGCTGCGGAGAGCGAATTGCGGCGATTGGATTTGGAGCAATTGCCCAACGATTTTTGGGGTTCGAAATTCCGGATGGTTGGTATGGCAAGCCTTGCGACGCAATCAATTGAAAGCTCATCGACGGAATTTTGGCCGCAAGTGGTTTGGTTGATTTTGCTGGTGCTCGTTGTCGAACAGTTCTTGGGTTGGTGGTTTGGTCGCAATCGATAAGTTCGCACACGTGAGAAACGAAATGAAACAAGTACATTCTTTGCGATCAGTAGCTAAGAAAATCCTATTGATGATTGTTGCCGTTGTCTGCAATCTGCCGGAGTTTGGCGCTGCGCGAACGATTCAAAAACTTGTCGTTGCGCCACGCCAAATAGTGTTGAGAAATAACAATTTGGCAAAACCACAGGAAAGTACTGACGAAAACAAACCAGGAACTGCGACGCTCAAGACCGATCCTGATCTTGAAGCACTGCTCGAAAAGGCTCGCCGCTATTTGGATGACGGCAATTACTCAGTCGCTGCTCAATTGTGGCAAGTGATTTTGCAAAAAAGCGGCGACACACTGTATTCAAAAGACGGCGTTACTTACTTTTCGATGGTGGACCAAGTCGAGAGGATCCTCTCCGAATTGCCGGAAGAGGCGTTGAATGCGTATCGCGTGAATGCCGACGCGGAAGCGCGTCAGATTTTGGCTCGAGCCCAAGGCCGCTTTGATCCGAAAGCATTGAGCGACGTGGTTCGCAACTATTTCGTAAGCAGTGTAGGCGACGATGCAGCCTTTGAATTGGCTGCAACCGCTATGGATCGTTTTGATTTTTTAGGAGCGTTGCGACTGCTGGAAAAGATTCGCGATCGCCATCCGGATCCGTCGATATCCTCTGAGGAACTACTAAAGCGAATTGCCCTTTGTAATCTGTTGCTTGGAAACTCGGCGACTGCGGAAGAAGTCATGGTCGAATTGCGGCCGCTTGTAAATAACGATGTTACGACGCGCGAACTGGAGACGCTCTTGCAGGCTACGCCGCAGGAGTTGAGTTCGCAATTTGCGTTGACCTCTTTGAATTCCTTTCGCGAATTCGGAAGGAATTCGACATTGCCCAGTGATTTCCTTTCGAACGATTTGTATGCAGCATGGCAAAATTGGATCGAGCCCAATCAGGCAAGTAACTATGTGCAAGCCGATGGCAATGGATTCGTCAAAGTCTCTACTGCGGAAACAGTTGACGAAATTTCGAAAACAGTCGGCGCATTCGAATTGAAGATTCTTAAAAGTTGGGCAGATAGTTCCTGGCGTCCAACAGGACATCTGTTGTTTTATCAGAATCGAGTCATCATCAAATCGATCGCTAACGTTTCCAGTTGGAGCACCGACTTGGCGAATCTTCCGGTTTGGAGAAGCTTGTGGTTGAACAAGTACGAGGCCGACGATGCCACCACGCAACTCGAGGCCCTGCAGGGTAACATGCAGAACCGCGGCGTCAAATCAGACTCTGCAACGTTTGGGTTGACAAGTGCAATGATTCCGTTTTTCGGTGATTTGATACCCGCGAAAATGTCATTGATCGGCGATCGAGTTTATTCGTTGGAAGGCGTGCATTACGACGAAGCATTGGCTGGCGGGAATGAACGCAACCGGGGCTTCCAATGGAACGCAACGTTTCGCCGATCGCGGCGCAATTTCTTGACGTGTTACGAGGCGAACTCCGGCCGTTTGCAATGGACACTGCCCAAAAACAGCGAGACTGGTTTTCGTTCGGGCAATAACGGGACGCCCACCGAGGTCGATCCTGCTGAGACCGAGAA
>JAHEAM010000200.1 GCA_024642765.1 Planctomycetaceae bacterium | reverse complement strand
AAAGTAGAACTGCCCCGACGAAACAGACGACCACACGTTTCCACAAGCTCTCACGACTCAAAAAAGCCTTGATGTCTTGCCAAATCGTTTTTGGAGGCGCTGCAGACCATCGCGATCGATTAGTATTGGAACTAGCCATTCGACTCGTCAGTTTGATTTAATGATTGGTGATCGTCGTCGTTTAACGAATCAAATCGCTTGTCTTGGCCGTTGAAATCGTCAGGAAGTCTATTTTGTTGTTCGCTGGTGCGTCTTGAATTTGGCTCGTAAGCCTCGACAATTTGTTGAACCAATCGATGGCGAACTATATCGGCGCGACCCAACTTCACGATTTTGACGCCCGAAAGACTTTGCAGTCGATGGAGCGCGTCGACTAATCCGCTGCGAGCGTTTGCCGGCAAGTCCGATTGGGTAGGATCGCCTGAAACGACGATCTTCGAGTCAAATCCCATCCTGGTCAAAAACATTTTCATTTGAGCGATTGTGGTATTCTGTGCTTCATCCAAAATGATGAAGGCTTGATTCAAGGTTCTACCTCGCATGTAGGCGAGCGGAGCAACCTCGATGACATCTTGTTGAATCAAACGCTGGACTTGATCGAAGCCGATCATTTCGTGAATTGCATCGAGCAAAGGCCTTAAATAAGGATTGATTTTAGCCTGCATGTCACCGGGCAGAAACCCGAGACTTTCACCCGCTTCCACAGCAGGTCGAACCAATACGATCTTCCGAATTAGTTGGTGTTTTAGGGCTTCGACAGCCATTGCAACGGCCAAATAAGTCTTGCCGGTACCCGCGGGGCCAATGGAAAAAACCAGATCATGTGAGCGTATCGCGTCAATATAGGCAGCCTGGCCAGGCGTCTTCGGCTTAATGTCGCGACCTGTCTGCAGCACGTCGACTTTTTCGGAGGGGCGAAATGGCAACTCGACCCCCGTGATTTCGGCCAATGTCTCTTCGAATAGATCGGGAGTGAGATTGCCTCGCCTCCGAACAATTTCAGAAAGTTGCTCAATCGCTTGGGTCGCCAACGAAACGGCTTCATCCTCGCCAGAGATTCTAATCAATCCGTTGCGATGCACGATGTTGACTTGGAATCGGTCGCGAAGGCGTTTGAGGTGTTGGTCCTTGGCTCCGAAAAGTGGCAAAACGATGGACGGCTCAATCGATGAGATGGTCGCTTCGGTCATTGCTGCGGACAGTTTAGCCTGCCCTGGATTCTCCTTGGTCGTTTCTATTTCGGTTGAATTCATAATGGGTCGATTTCCAGTTTCGACCTGTTCCTAACTTCATTCTACGTTGTTGTCCAACGATTGCTGAGGTGGCATGTGTCGATTGTATTATTTAGAGTGACTTAGAGCCAGAAGTAGCGACTCTTCGCTACAAACGATCGTTTGAAAGTAGGCTAAAATCCGAATGGGACACCTGCACAGATTGTAGGGAATGTGCAAAGGTTCACAAATTCGATATCAAATTCCTCTAATTCCATAGTCCGGGGCATATGTCCGGCAGATAGTGTCGATCGACAAAATCGTCGATATCCTTGGGCAAGGGTTTATAGTCGAAATGCTGTGAGTAGTTAGGACAAGGTCCCGAAATTTCTAGTCGATAATCATTTTGGTGACTCTTAATCAAATAGACTTTGTAGGACTCCTCTTTTCCAAAGACACGAAAATTTGCTTCACGAACCATTTCAAACTCTTCACCTGCACGAATCGACGTTCCAGCAAGCCAATTTTGTTTCGCACTACTCTGCCTAATTCCAATCCAAGCGAAAATAGTTCCTGCCAACGTGACCAAGAGCAGTAACAATTTCAGCGACACACTGGCCTTGTTCGGCGTTGTAGCAGTTGGCGCGTCCACGTCATCATCGATCATGTCGCCTTCCCCGCGTACATTCAAGAAATGCCATTAGCTTACGACCAATTTACTTGCAACCTAGTCTTTGCCGCGGATCGCTTTAAATACCGAAGACTTAAGATCCGTGTGCGAGGCAAAATTCTCTCCAATCATTTGGTAAAGGCGTTGTTGGGGGCGAAAGGGCTCTCGCTTCCCAGCTTCGACGGCTTTGTGGCTTCCGTTTGCTTGAATCTCCCAGACATTCACATTGCCCTTGAAATAAGTCTTGAGGACTTCGAACAGTTTTTGTCTGCAATTTTTATCCAGAATGGGTGTCAACAATTCTATACGCCGGTCCAAATTTCTCCCCATCCAGTCAGCGCTCGTAATAAACAATAAATCGTCGCCACCGTGATGAAAATGCAAAATTCTGGCGTGCTCCAAGAAACGATCTACCACACTTACGACTTGAATATTCTCGCTCAATTCCGGAACGCCGGGCCGCAGGCAACAAATACCGCGCACATTGAGTTTAACTTTAACACCGGCTTGCGACGCGTCATACAGAGCATCAATCAGCTGTTGATCGACCAATGAATTGACTTTGATAGTGATAGCAGCCTTGATTCCAGCCGTAGCGTTTTGTTTTTCGTTTTGAATCAAACCGTGAATGGTTTCACGCAAATTCAAGGGCGCAAGTCTGAGTTTTTCTAAGTCTTGCGGTGTCGACAAACCCGTGATGGCATTGAATGCATGCACGGCGTCAATTCCAATTTGTTCATCGCAGGTAAATAAACTGACGTCGCAGTACAGTCGCGCAGTCGACTCGTTGTAGTTGCCTGTGCCAATATGAACATAACGACGTATGCCCGTCGACTCACGCCGCACCACGATCGCGATTTTAGCGTGCACCTTAAAGCCCGTGATTCCATAAATCACATCGACGCCGGCGTCCTCCAGAAATTTTGCCCAGTCCAAATTTCGTTCTTCGTCAAAACGGGCTTTAAGTTCTACGACTGCGGTAACATGTTTGCCATTTTCTGCAGCCTGGGCGAGTGCCTTGACGATTCTGCTATTGCGACTGGTCCGATACAAGGTTTGTTTGATGGCGATGACTTGCGGGTCCATTGCAGCTTGTTCAATAAACTGAACAACAGGTTCAAAGGACTGATACGGATGAAACGCGATGACATCCTGTTTTACAATTTGGTCAAAGATTTCGCTTGGTTCTTGAAGTTCCAGAATAGGAAACGCCGGCCACTCCTGTGACTTCAACTCACCCAATCCTGAGATACCCGCAATCGCAAACAACGAGCTCAAATCTAGTGGTCCCTTTGCGATGTAAGTGTCTTCCTCATTTACCTGAAGCGCCTTCATCAGAAAGTCAAGCATCTTGGGACTTGTCGTTTGAGCCACTCGCAGTCGTACACACTGGCTTTTCTCTCGCGAATCAATAAGTTGTTTCATTTCTGATACGAAATCGTCGGCATCATCGTCGAGATCCATATCTGCATTTCGAGTGACCCGGAGTGTCGTCCATTCCATGACAGCCTCTCCAGGAAAAAGTTCTTGGATGAACAACCCTACGATGTCTTCCAAAAAGATGTACTCCACACCGGTTTCCGATGGCAACAGCACCACGCGTTCTAGACTGATGGGCATCGGAATCAAAACGTAGCGTTCAGTCGCAAATAAGGCTTCACCCGTTTTTAAATCCTTTTTTGAACTGCCTTTGCGTTCCTGATTGCGTTTGATTTCTTTTTGTGCTGTTGTCCAGAGCTGATTGGAATCACTTGCGGTCAAACGTACACAAACGCATAATCGGGCTCCCTTGAGTACCGGGAAATTTTCCGGTTGGTCTGTAGCGGTAGGGGCGATTACAGATTGAATTTCATTTCGGAAAAAACGGTGCAAGTGCTCGTGACGCTCGACGTTCAGGGAGTCGTTCGAAAGTCGAACAATTCCTTGCTTCGCCAACTCGGGATCGAGATGTTCTAGCAAGCATCGGTCCTGCCGATCATTAAACTCGATAACACGTTTTCGAATTTCTGCGAGTTGTTGCGGCCCCGATAGACCAGCCGGGTCGGAAATCGCCCGGCCTTTCTGAACCGCTAACTTAAGACTGCCGACACGCACCATGAAAAATTCGTCGAGATTGGATGCTGTGATCGCCAGGAATTTGACGCGATCCAACAACTCAATGTCTTCGTTGTATGCTTGATCCAAGACACGGTCGTTGAATCCGAGCCAGCTAAGCTCGCGGTTGATGTAGCTGCGTTCAATCGATGGGGTTTTATTCATAGCGCACATTCGCAAGCGTCACTCGGACGCCAAAAAGGTCCTCTAGCATTTGACTTGATTTTTCAACTTCGGCATTTTCAATTGCTAACTCACTGGAATTGTTCACTTGAATTATCAATTCATTTTTGCGAACCGAGCATTGGATCGTTTCAATTCGCTGAGTTCGCGTCACATCCAGAGCGATGGCAATTCTTAAAATCGCAGCCAACTTAGCGACCAAGACTCGATTTTCACGATTGAGACTGGAATAGCCTTCGTGCGCCGGTTGCGGAGTCGCCCTGCGATGGTAACGTGCAACCAATGCCACCAACAACAAATCATTGCTGTCGACGCCAAAAAATTCTGAATTGCGGATTAAGTACAACGAATGTTTGTGGTAGCTGCGTACATTCACGAACTGCCCTACCTCGTGCAATAGACTCGCTAGGTGAAGTAACATTTTATGACGTGGGTCAATGTTCAAAAAGGACTGCAATTGGTCGAATATCTGGCAGCCTAAGAACGCCACGTGGGTTGCGTGTGACCCTTCAATTCCATATTTTTCGGCCAACTTTTCAGCACTCCGAATAACCTGGCTTTGAATGGTTTCCGACCAATTGAACCCTTGTGAAATTTCTTTGATCAACCCATCACGCAAATTAACGTCAGCGACGAAAATACGGTCGGATTGAATCGCCTCGGCGATACATAAATGAACATACAGCGCTGGCCCCAGTGCTTCCGCCTCCGTTTGGCTCAAATGCAGGCGAGCAGCCAAACGGTCGGGCGAGAGATTGAGTATGCTTTCCGTAAACTCTCGAAGTTCAGAAGTCGACAATTCGGGCAAGTTATTTTCTTGGAAGTTGCGGCCTAAGTGATGAATCAGATACCGAATCTCGCCACCCATTGCAAAATACTGCGCCGGCTGATCACCAACAAGAGTCAAGATTTGTTGAACGAAGTGACTGACTTGTGATTTCAGCAAGCGGCCGGTCTTGGCGGCGGGGGCGTCGTAGGCGTCCAATGCTTTTCGCAAGCGAATTGAGCCCAGACGAAAGGACCGCGAGATTGTGACATCTTGTTTTTGTAGCATGAGAACTTCAGTAGTGCCGCCGCCAACCTCGCAAACCAACGTTCGTCCGCAAAAAAGCTCTTGATGCATGTCAAAAAATGGTTGGATACCGAGGTAAGTAACTCGATGCAATTCCGCTTCATTGAAGAGTTCTATTTGCAGTCCTGTTGCAATGAACACTCGGTCCAAGAATTCAAGCGAATTCGAGGCCTCACGCACACCGCTAGTCGCTACGACTCGAATTTCCTTCGGGTCCGTGATTCCGAATTCTTGGAGAATCTTTTGATAAGACTTCAGGACGCGAACACTTTCCTCAATCGTGCTGCGGCCGATCGAGCCATTTGAAAATGTATCGCGTCCTAGGCTAACTCCGTTTGTGAGTGCATCGTGTTTTCGAATACGTCCCGATCCAAATATCTCAGCGATTTGCATGCGAATCGAGGTTGCACCAATATCGATTACGGCCACCGGGCGCGGTGGCGAGTTGTCGATTGTGTTGGAGGCTGATGTCGTATTCAATTTCTAACTCCCAACTTTTTCGCCGTTTGAAACGATTTCACTTCGCGCTGCTGCCGCTGCACCCATTACCGCTGAGTCGTCACCCAGCTCAGCGGCTCGAATTTCGTAAATTCCTTTCATCGACGGAAGGACCCGTTTGTTCGTTTCGGATGTAATCGTATCCACGAATAACTTGGGCATCGCCTCAACCAATCCGCCGCCCAGTACGACAATGTCAGGTGCCAAAAGATGAACCAAGGTAACAACTCCGACCGCGAGATGGCAGGCCGCCGCCTTTACGATTTCCTCAACAGCCTTGTCGCCTTTTTTGATCGATTCAGCAAGCTGACCACTACGAATATTGGCGAGATCGGTACCGCCCAGTTTCTGTAATGCCTTTGCTTGTCCACGATAGCACGCTTGTGCTGCAGCTCCTGAAATCGCTAGTCGTGAGGCGACGGCCTCAAGCGTGCCGACATTTCCAGCTCCATCTGGCAACCCGCCTGCACCAATCGGAATGTGCCCGATCTCCATGCAGGTACTATTTGCACCGCGGATGATCTTGCCTTCGTAGACACAACCGCCTCCGATACCTGTTCCCGGGAAAAGCCCAACAACACATCTCGCTCCCTTGCCAGCGCCAAAACTATATTCGCCGAATACGCCGAAGTCGACATCGTTTCCGACGATAACCGGAAATTTGAATCGCGATTCGATACTATTTCGAATCGGTACATTGCTCCATCCGAGGTTCGGCGCCTCGCGCAAAACCCCTTTTTTCAAATCCAATGGACCGGGGCATCCGATCCCACAACCACCCACTTGGCTTGGCTCGACTTTTGCGTTGCTTAGGGCATCTGCGATAACATCGTTGATGCGTGCTAAACCAGCGTCCATGCCATCTTGGCCTTTAGTTTTTTTGCGGGCGGAGCCAACAAGTTTGAATTTGTCGTCGTAGACGGCGGCAAACATTTTTGTTCCGCCTAGGTCGAATCCGATCCAGTAGTTTTTGTCGTTGTTGGTCACAATCTTTTTGCGGGTAGAACCGCACTCCTTAAGGGTAATCAACCAAGTGCCATCACAACTCTATTTTGACGGATTTTTCGACAACGTCGACCGGTGTAGCAAATAGGTCGACGCCGCAACCAGAATGACGCCACCGTTACTTTCGCAGAAACGTTGCTACTGCGTCAAATTGAAACGATTGGACTCGGTGGTTGTAAGAGTCCAACATGTGCATCGTACCCATGCTGTCGATGGCAATGGCCCAAGGCTGATGGAATTCTCCGACCTCGCGCCCCGGGCCTCCAAAGACTGCGATTGGATTGCCGTCGAAATCCATTTTTTGTACGCGTTGGTT
>JAHEAM010000199.1 GCA_024642765.1 Planctomycetaceae bacterium | reverse complement strand
GCATCAGCGGGCGCAATCGCTCATGACTTGGTCGCAGGTGTTTGTGGAGTCAAGTTGAACGATCGCGAGAAGGTTCGGATTGCAAAATTCTCTTCGATCGGGATCGGAGTGATCGCCATGGTCTTGGGAATTTTGTTCGAAAAGATGAACGTCAGTTATCTCGTCGGATGGGCGTTTAGTGTGGCCGCATCCGCAAACTTACCAGCACTCGTGATGTTGTTGTTTTGGCGAGGAACGACTCGTTTAGGTGTGATCACGAGTGTTTTGGTTGGTATGTGCAGCTCTTTGGCCTGGATTTTATTGAGCGCGGACACGTATTCAAAAGTCTACGGGTTATCGGCATCCGATGCGTGGGTTCCGTTTAGTCAGCCTGGGTTAGTTACGATCCCATTGTCGTTTGCGGTGTTGGTTTTTGTTTCTTTGATGACAAAAGATCGTCGATAGTTGTTTCGCAGGCAATTTTGCCGCTTGAGGAAAACGCCTGCTTGATTGACAATGGTACTCCGTTCGAATCGTACGAGACGGTGCCTGGTACGGAGTAGCCACTTATCGCAATCGGATATTAGTTACCCGGGTCTTTCTTCTAAAATTATTCCAGAATCACAAGCTTGTTTATCGCAGAGCATTTTACATTGCTCCTTTGAGAATTGTACCAAGACTATGAACCTTCCGATCATTTCAGCCGCCGAGCGTGCCTGCGGGCGTCTGGAATCTCTCATACCGACACCAGAACTTGCTAGTCGTGTCGCACTGCCGATGTCAATGGACGAAGCGCGCGAGCGTGGCTGGGATGAGTTGGATGTAGTCTTTATCACTGGCGATGCCTACATCGATCACCCAAGTTTCGCGATGGCTATCCTGGGGAGGACACTGGAAGCGGCCGGCTTTCGTGTTGGTATCCTGTCGCAACCGAATTGGAACAATTGCGATGATTGGCGGCGGTTCGGTCGACCACGATTGTTTTTTGGCATCAGCGCCGGCAACATGGATTCGATGATCAACCATTACACTGCGAATCGCAAAGTCCGGAATAGCGACGCCTACTCGCCTGGTGGGCGAATTGGTTTGCGGCCCGATCGCGCGACGCTTTCGTATTGCCACCGTGCGCGCGAGGCATACAAGGGAGTGCCCGTAATCGCCGGTGGTGTTGAAGCATCGTTACGACGACTAGCGCATTACGACTATTGGAGCGACAAAGTCCGAAAGTCAATCTTGCTCGACAGCAAGGCCGATTTGGTTGTGTTCGGAATGGGCGAGAATCCAATCGTTGAAATTGCAGAGCGACTGGCACAAGGCGAAACCGTGAAGGACTTACGCGACATGCGCGGAGTCGCCTACACACTCGGCCGAACCGAAACGGCCCCCAATGAACACCTGGAATTACCATCTTTCGAAAACGTTCGCGACGACAAGATGGCTTTTGCCGAAGCCACTAAGATGATTCACAACGAAACGAACCCCTACAACGCACATGGCCTCAAGCAAGCCCACGGTGACCAATGGATCGTAGTGAATCCTCCACAATTTCCAATTTCTAAAACATCGATGGATCGAATCTATGATTTGCCTTACACACGGCAACCTCATCCAAGCTATTCGGAACCAATTCCAGCATGGGGGATGATCAAAGATTCGGTGACGATCATGCGAGGCTGCTTCGGAGGCTGTACATTTTGCTCCATTACTGCCCATCAAGGTCGCGTCATTCAATCGCGCAGCCAAACATCAATCATTAATGAAATCAATCAACTGGCGCAAGATGATTCGTTCAAAGGCGTGGTGAGCGACATCGGCGGACCAACGGCGAACATGTATGAGATGCGTTGTTCGAAACCCGAAGTTGAAGTTCGCTGTCGTCGGCAATCGTGCGTGCATCCAAAGATTTGCAAGTTGTTAGGAACGGACCACGGGCCGTTGATCGAGTTGATGCGTGAGGCTCGCGAAGTGAAGGGCGTTCGCAAAGTACTTGTCGCGAGCGGCATTCGCATGGACCTTGCGCAGCGTTCGCCCGAATACATGAGCGAATTGACGCGACATCATGTCGGAGGCTTGCTCAAGGTGGCTCCCGAGCACGCCGATCCCGAGGTCCTGGACAACATGAAGAAACCATCGATCGACGAGTTTCGCGAGTTTTCAACCAAGTTCAAAGAAGAATCGCGGCGGGCTGGTAAGAAACAGCACCTTGTGCCGTACTTCATCGCCAGCCATCCGGGTAGTAACTTGAATAGTATGATTCAGTTGGCCGTGTTCCTGAAGCAAAATGGCTACAAACCCGATCAAGTTCAAGACTTCATTCCTGCGCCGCTCGATGTTGCAACGTGCATGTACTACACCGGCGTCGATCCGTTTACAAAGAAACCGGTTTACATTGCCAAGAGTCTACGCGATCGAAAAATGCAGCGCGCTCTGATGCAGTTCTTTAAACCCGAAAACTATTTCGAGGTTCGCAACGCATTGCTTGAAGCAAACCGAAAAGACCTAATTGGCGATGGGTGCGATTGTTTGATACCTGCACGAGCTCCTAAAGAAGCCGTCGAGCGTCGGCGCCAAGATGCCGGACGCCAATTCCGCGGTGACTACGTTCATCAAATCAATGCCGACTCGAAATCGAAAAAGTCAGACGCAAACTCCAGCGGATCGAATGTTAAACGTCCCAAGAAGGACTCGCGGAAGCAATCGCGATTTGCACCCGGTGACGGCTATCGCCCCGACCGGAAAAGTGTACGTCGTAAAAAGAGTGACTCCTAGAGCTACAGCCACCGGCTAATGGCTGGAATGCCTCCTGCACAAAAAACTACTGCGTTTTTCTTCGGAAAAATCACAACCCGCAGCGTGAGCAAGGGACGATTCAAAATCAAAAATACCTTGCTCACTCTGCGAGTTACCAAAAACGTGCAACTTCAAAAATTGCGCATCTGGCTCGCGTTTTTGCAGTCAGAGACGTGGCACTTCGATTGAGAAAATCGAAATCTGTTTTCAAACAAATTATGAATCAATTCGGACTCCAATGAACAAACGGCGAACAGCAAACGAAATCACAACTGCGGCATTCACTGAGTCGTTGGCGTCCAATCGTCCCTCACGTTCGCCGATCATGCCCGCGGTTGTGTACGAAATGGAAACGACACGTGAGGCTGACGAAAAATTGGGAGGTGTTCGACCGGGATACGTTTATCAGCGCGATGCACATCCGAACGCCGATTGGCTCGGGGAGAAATGTCGGGAGTTGCATGGCGCGGACAGGGCGTTCGTAACATCGAGCGGAATGTCTGCATTGGGATTGGCAGTTTTGGCGCTGCTGAAACCGGGGGACGAAGTTCTGCTGAGTAGTCGTTTGTATGGCAAAACGGTGACAATGCTCGCCGACATGGCGCGTTGGGGTGTCCATTCAAAAATCATCGACATGACAGACTCGTCAGAAGTCGCCAATCATTGTGGACCAAATACGCGATTGTTGCTTGCGGAAACGATCTCAAATCCGCAATTGCGAGTAGTTGATATTGAGGCGCTGGCACGAGTCAGCCACGAACATCAGGCCTTGTTGCTGATCGACAATACATTTGCGAGCCCTTCGATTTGTCGGCCATTGGATTTAGGCGCGGACTTGGTTTGGGAAAGCATGACAAAGATCATGAATGGCCATTCCGATGTGATCTTAGGTTTAATGTGTTCCCGCGGGAATGTTGGCGAACCGATGGTGCGGGCGTTGAGTACTTGGGGCATGACGGCCAGTCCGTTTGATTGTTGGTTGTGCGAACGGGGCCTTGGGACGCTTGAAATTCGCGTTCAACGAGCATCGCAAACGGCGTTGGAGGTCGCGAAGTGGCTGAGCCAGGATTCGCGAGTGGCCGCCGTATCGTATCCGGGGCTTGAATCGCATCCCGAACACCTACTTTGCCAACGCCAATTTGTTCGCGGGCCGAATGTTGTGTTTGGCCATATGTTGATGCTCCAGCTTAATGGCGGTTCGTCGTCCGTCGATCGTTTTTTAAAGAATGCCAGACCGATTCCATTTTGTGCATCGTTGGGGGAACTAACCACGACGATTAGTCATCCAGCATCGACCAGTCATCGAGCCTGTTCCGATGCGGAGATGGCGGCCGTTGGGATCGATCGAGGCACGATTCGGCTTTCGATTGGACTGGAAAATGCTCAATTTGTTATTGATTCGCTTGAGAAAGGGTTGTCGTCACTGGACTTTTAGCCGCTGAAATGGGTATTATGTACCGCGTGTACAATACGTTTCTTAATTTATGGAGAGTTCATGCCCAGCGACGAATCATTTGAAGTGAGTGGAACAGTCACTCAAGCCCTTGCCAATACACGTTTCAAAGTGCAGTTAGAAACAGGCGGCGAAGTCATGGCCCATGTTGCGGGTCGCATGCGAAAAAACTTTATTCGAATTGTTCCCGGCGACAAAGTGCGTGTGGAGCTGTCCCCATACGATCTAACTAAAGGCCGGATTGTCTTTCGTGAACGATAAACCGTTTGAAGCATGTTACGGGGCAGCCGTCTATAGCTGCTGCTCCGACGATCGGCCTTGCCTATTAGCCTCGGGCGGGGAATCAATATCGCACGAATAGAACTGGGAATCACTAGGATTATTCGTGTCGCTCTCGAGGCCAAGAGTACTTCAACTCAATTGCACATAAAAACGCCTCGACAGCTGTGCTGTGCCTACCCATTCGCGACGAAATGACTCCGTCGTTCATGCGCAAATGCCAACCATTCTCCTCTGAACTCGGCGTCAAGACGACCTAATCGGAATTATCGTTGTTTTCGTTAGGGTTTGAAATTCAGACGCAACATTATTCAAAAAATCCAGTTCAGGAATCGATTGATTCAACGAGTCAACATTTCCGTCCTATTCTTTTGCGAACCTGCAATACGCAATCGCAACTCCTTTGATTGCGAATATTGGTGGTCAAATTAGTCTCGAATGGGAGCGGATTTATGAAGTCATTTTTCACAACATTCCTATTGAGTTTCGTTTGCGTGACACATATGAGTGCAGTGCACGCTGATCTCATTTGGAACAACGGCGACTTAAGCACTGGGTCGGTTTCGTCGACTGGGGCAACTGCACCCAACGGTACAACTTGGAGCCAAGTGATGTCGGGAAGAACCTTAGGTTTCAATTCTCAACTGCACAACTATCGCGTTGCCGATGATTTCGGAATATCCAGCGAGGCCAATATCGATTCGCTTACGTTTTTCGCCTATCAAACCGGTTCGGGAACAAATTCGAAATTCACAGGCTTATATGCACGAATTTGGAATGCCAGCCCAAGTGCTGGAGGAAGTGTCGTGTGGGGCGACATGAGCACCAACCTATTATCGAGCAGTCTTTTTGCGGATATGTATCGTATCTCGACGACCAGTTCGGGCACGAGTCGTCCGATCATTGAGTTACAAGCCAGTAACTTGAATATCAATCTATCAGCCGGTACCTACTGGCTTGAAATCGGCACCACAGGAACGCGAACTAGCGGCCCTTGGGCACCGCCAATCGTAGCCACCCAACAATCTGGAGCATCCATCGCGAATGCTTTACAACTTGATGTTTCCACCGGGACCTGGTCCCAAGCAGTGGATGCCCAGTTTGGGGTTGGATACGATTTCGCGTTTCGCCTGGGTGGTAGTTATTCGGCTGTCCCTGAGGCCAGTTCAGCTGCCCAGCTTGCAATTGCATTAGTAGGCATGTTTATCTCAGGGTCGTTTCGAAACCCATCAAGCTGCTGGAATCGACGTATCACGCGTCAAATACAATCAATCGCCTACGATATCAGAGGTCTTTTTCGGTTTGTGCGGCGGCGGGCAACTTGACTGGCAGGCGATCCGTAATAAATAAAATTGCGATCAAATCGTAGATGCCATGAGCGATGGCTGGTGCGACCCAGGTCTCGGTTAGCACCATCATTAAGCCGAGATAAAGCCCAACCAGGGTCGTCACGACGCCATACGTGGCATTTACCCAGTGACACATTCCAAAGACGGCTGACCCCACGAACAAACCGGCGGCAAGTCCCAACCGGTCACCTACAAGGTGTGAAATGCCGCCCTGGATCGCCCAGCGGAATAGCAACTCCTCTCCAATTCCTGCAATCACCGCCACGAACAGCACCTCGAAAAAAGTGAATTGTGCAAACAGAGGCCGCAACAAATTATTTGTTGCCTCGGTCATATCTTTCATCGCCGACCAATTCGATCGCGCCAAAACCAGGATGGTCAACATAGGCGCAACGCCGAGAATACCCCAACGCAATGCAATTGGAAGCTTCTCGCGAATCTCTGCAAAACTCAACGGTTGATCGTGATCGTACAGTCCGAAATAAGCGAGTCCGATTGCGACAAAGATCAGGCTGCTCTGAAATAACGCAGCCAATGCGAATGGTTCTGCCTTCGGATTTGAATTTGTACCGTCGTTCATCGTCGCGTTGGGTTCGTATTTTGATTTGGCTGTTTCTGAAGTCCGGGCACCAAATGTTCAAATGAAGTTCTCAGCTTCATAATTTGACGTCCATTCGATTAAACAATCAACACCAATTGGCTACAATGCGGAAGCTATGTCGCAATTTCAATCCCGAAACATTTTAGACCGGCCAATGAATGAACTGAAAGCTCCTGGTTGTGGGCACCGCGGCAGTTCGTTCCTCGTCATTGTTGGCATGATGATTGTGTTGTGGATTGCCTCGATTTGGTTTCAACAAAAACTGTATGAACAAACCGAGCCTTTCTATGACTCCGTGAGCTACCACGAAAAAGTCTTTCGTGTGATGACGAGAACGCAAACGGAAGGTATTAAAGGCGGATGGGACGAAGCCGTCTTTGGGGCCAATACTGTTTTTCTGCCAATGTTTGTGGCGATCTTCGCTAGTCCTTTTGCCGCTCCCGGCCGGTGGTTTGGTGTCTGCTTTCAAATTGCCGAACTGGGAGTCTTTTTGTATTTTGTCGACACGTTTTTGTGTCGCATTTGGAAACTAGAATTGGGTCGGCGCGCGATGGTACTGGTTTCCTTTCTCGCACTTGGATGTCTCTACTATACGAATGGCGGCATGGCCGATTTCCGAATGGATCTATCGCTTGCTTTGCTTTATGGAG
>JAHEAM010000198.1 GCA_024642765.1 Planctomycetaceae bacterium | reverse complement strand
ATTCGCTGCCGACCATCACCTGATCGAGGACCTACGCCGCAAAGATTTCATCGGCGTATGTAAGTTCGAAGACACGGAAGCATGTAACGATAAATTCTTGGCTAATTGCATGAAGAAATTCCTAGATAGTCGCAAGTTTATGCGATTCCTATGCGACGCCTTGGAGCTGCCTGTTTAGACGCGATGGTAGCCCCGCTTCACTTGACAACAAACACCGTCGGGTCGTCAACGACAAACGGCGTTGACCAAGTGTTTCCATTGTCGCCGTTACAGACATTGAAAAAGAACGAGCGAAATAGAACCGCTTGATGTCCAAATGGAAAACTCGAGGCGACGTGGTCTTCCGCAGTAAGATCTTCGAGGCCAGGCTTCGCGTAATAATGCACTTCGCCATTGGGAGTGACGCTCATTCCCAAAGTCCACCAGCCCATCGTTTTCAACTCTGGACCTTGAATCGCCCGGCTGTCTGCTGTTGCTTTAAGCCAGAAATAATATCGATCCGGCGTTTGCTTGCCGTCAGATGTTGTCTTGGGTAACTCGCGATTGAGGAAAAATCCAGGCCAATAGAGGCCAGCCTCTGGATCGTAGGCAGCGCGCCGAAAACGCGTTTGATTAACTGCATTAGTCTCTAATGAAATCCGAAACGCAAAGTGGCAACCGGAGCGTTGCTCCCATTCTTCAACAGGGGGAAACCAGACTCTCGTCACAACGCTAGGGGTTTGTGACACGGGTATCTTGCCAACAAGATCACCGACGTTTGCTATGAAGTCGTCTTGTTGTTGTTGGTAGGACGGATGGGTTGTTCCCGTCGTTTTGGAACGCAGCAACAATGCGCCTTGACTGCCAGCTAATCCTTCAGGAGGCGTTTCAATTCTCGCGACAATGTCTGGTTGACCTCGCTTTTGCCCCTCGTGCCATCGTTTATTGGCCGAAAAACCAAGTGGCAAATTTTTGGCTGTCGGTGTGTCACCCAAATTGTAGACTTTTGGCAATTGGTAATCGAACGTCCAGTTTTCATCTTCGAAGTCGTCACCGACACCCTCAACGGCGTGACCTGAACCTGGGATTACAGCATGTGCTTTTCCTTGGCCATAAACCTGCATGGCTCCAAACGCGACAGGAATCGTAACGACCGCCATCAAGCAGAATCGCAGGGTTCGAAAAGTGTTCTTCATCGATTGGGCTCCATTGGAAAAACTAGCGGCGGCGGAATACACCTGACGATCGACGCGCTCGGCTTGCATTGTTCGTCGAATCTTGGTTCCCGCGGTCAGCCGAACGAGGCGTTGCGCCCCAGGGATGTTGTGTTTGAAAGGCTTGAGGGTTTTGTTGCTGTAAGGCCTCGTATCGATGCCAATGGGCAATCCAATCCATTTGATTTGAATTCGCACCGTAAACTTTGGCTTCGTACATGGCCAAGGCATGAAGTGTATGTCCTCGTGGACCAACATCGATATCGTGATTGGGTGCCGACAGCATTGCCCCCAACAAGTAATCGACGGCCGCGGTGATTGATGAATCTTGCAAGCGGTCTGCAGGCAACGTAAACGCCAGCCATTCCACGACGTGGCCCGTTGTGTATAAACGGCGCGTCATGTCGGGATCGTTACCGCGACCATCGAAAAAGTCTGTGCTATAACTACCATCTGGGTTCTGCAATTGGCGGGCGCGGGCGGCGTAGGCTTGGACAATTGCATCGGCTCGTAACCATTCGCCATCGAGTTCGACATCGCTGTGTAGGCGATTGACAACGGCGTGGCTGAGTGCCATTAAGCGATGAGTTCCGCCGCAGGCACCTGACGAAATGGTCTCACGAGCTTCCTCACGTAACAGGCGTTCCATCGACCAATTTTCGCCGAGGTCATTTTTCCAAGTCGTATCCGATGGCAGGAAGTACGTTAAACCGAGCAGTTTGAATGTCAGTTCTGTGTTCGATCGGCATGTCTTTTTTTCGTACTCGACAAGGTCTTTTAACGAAAATGTTTTTCCTCCAACTAGGATTTCTTGATCAATCGTTGCACCCGATTGAGCCAAGATCGCTAGTAACTGTCCCGCGTGGCCTTGAACTCCTGGCCCTTGTTTTGCTGCGAGTTGCCCGTTCTGCAGTTCTAGAATTTGCATCCCATCGCCTGCACCATTTTGCAAAAGGTATTCAATGGCATTGTGTTTTTGATTGTCAAACAGCGTGATTGCATCACTGCCTGATCCGATCAAACCATGCATGATGCTCCATGGTCGAAGTTCATTGGCGTCAACATGTTTACGGAAGAAAACGGAGCGGCAATAGGCGATTTTTGCCATTCGAATTTGATCTTCGCTCGATCGGTTTTCATCCTTTGCAAAGTGATCGAATGGGGTCACCGGTTCGGTTTTTGTAATCAATTCCTCTGCGACGCTGGAATCAACAGAGGCTATTCCAAAAAACGGTCTCAACCATTCGTCAACAACCTTGCCAGCATTAGTACCGTAGGCAACATTGACGATGGACTCTTGAGCACGAGTCGATGAAGCGACGGACAACATGAATGTGACCGAAACAGATAAAGTAAAACGCGTCAATAAACGCATCTAAATTACGCTCCTTATTAATGGCAAATCTTGGTCAACCGTCAAGCTTTAACAGCAGAATGCGATGATCACGTTTTCGGATGATAAAAGAATTGAGTCTTCTCTGGGGTCAAAGAAGCTCATTTGAGAAGTATCGGCGCGATGCAAACAAGCTGAATAATTGAATCAATGCCGTCCGACTAATCCGCATATCTGGCATTGTGCGACGATTTTAGGTTGATAGCACCGTTGCCTGAACCGCCGTTTATTGTTCAATAATTCACCAAGCAGCAATATTGTTGGATAGAATTGTTTAGAAAATTTTGTTTGCATAAAAAAAAGCCAACTGCGCCGAAACGCAATTGGCTTACCCCCCAAAAAAGATGTTGTGCGTCAAAAACGACGCTTGCTTGCCTAACGATACGTTCGGCGGAGTTGGTTGTTTTGTTGACGGCTTGGTGCTACGAAGCTTTGCTCGCTGTTTCTTGGGAAACCGATTCCAATTGTTTTGAGGTTATCACTCGGAGAATTTGTTTGCGTCTTAGGGGCTGGGAGCTTGTCGTCAAGAATCGGTTTTGGAAGTTCATCGGCAGCCGGGTCAGTGAAGTCATTGGAATCGGAACTTGGCTCCTGCGTGTCCGAGTTTCTGCGTGGCGGATCCAGTTCGTATTGCTCCAGATTCGAATCTGCCGATAGGCTGTTGCCTGCCATATAGGGATCAGAAAATACGGAGCCCACTCTTCCCCACTCGGCATTTGAGCGTTGAATTCGTCCTCCAAAGTTTGGGTAGTCGTCGAAATACGGTGAGCAACAAAGGGCACAACCGCTCAGATGGGCAACCAGTATGCAGCCGATGATCGTGAGAAAAAGCCGTTTCATTGTGGAGTTCCAGGACATCAAAAATTTTCAGTTTCGGTTGAGGACACGTCTCACTTGATCAACGTTGTTCATTCGTTTTGATTCGAGCATTGACATTGCCGTCATTGGCATTTGGGTTCGTCAGGCCGAACTTATTCCAATCAACGTTGCTTGAATTGGCCATGGTCTTGTTTGGTGTCGGTACCGGAGCCGTCAATGAATCGCGACGCGGAACTTGATCTGTCGAGGGTTCTGGAGAAATTCCTGACAATCCGTCAACAAATTGTTTGCGAGCATTTCGCGATACATCCGCAGCGGAATAACTTGCCGTTTGCACGTTGTTATCGCGGACGGCGTTGCTGCCAAAATTCAAACCGTTTGGACTTGGTAACTCTTCGCGATCACTTGGGTTGATCAGTTCGGGGCCGTTGGTTGGAGAGGTTGACTCATAAGAATCTTCGAAGTACGGACTCGAAATCACTTCACCTTCAGTATTGGGCCAGTCCAGATAGTCATCGGAGTACATTGGTTGAGCTGAATTTGGAACACAGTTTCCGTCCGCACAACTTTCGTTGATGGGTGGACTGAGTGGGCCTTGGCTGATAACTCCTGGTCGCGTCCAACCGTAATTCACTTGTCGACTGGCCGAACGCTTGCGAGCCAACTCTTGGGCGTCTTGGTAGGCTTTGCCTGGCCAAGGGCCTTCGCCCAAAGACACGCCGTTGTAGGCTAGGATCGTTCCCTTGCGTCGGTGCAACAGGGCAATGTTTTTGTTGTATTCGCACAAAGCTGTGTAGAAGGCAATTTCTGCTTGAGCCCGTCGGCGTTGTGCATCCAAAGCCACATCCAACGTCTCGACACCTTCGTTCGCCAATTTACGGAAATGTTGTTCTTCTAAATCCGTTGCAGCCCAACGATTGAAGGCCGATTGCATGAGGCGACGATTGGCAGCCAAAGCGCGCACCGAGTTACTCAATTCGCGAGTCATATCCAATTCGGTGTCTTCCAATTGTGCACGTGAACGAGCTAATTTGACTTGCGAGTTATTGACGTTAGCCAATTCGCGTCGCATGCCGATTGCCGTGCGATAGTCGATCCCAAGTTGAAACTCTTGATAACGGCCACTCCACAATTCGTTGATGGCACCGCTGCCGGTTCCTGGGAAGTTGGGGACATTGTTGTCATAGTTGACCAACTGATCGCCAAGACCCAACCAGCGGTAAAGGCCGGTCACGTTTAGGATTGGCAATACAGAGTTTTTCGCGTATTGCACCGCCAATTCTTTCTTTTTGATGTCGATGCGTTGTTGACGCAATTCTGGTCGATAAAGCAAGCCTTCGTCCAAAATTGAGCACCAATCGAATTCAATGGGAGCCATCAACGGTTCGTCAATCGGGCGAATGATTTGACCGTCCGTTTGTCCGATACCCAAAAGATATCGCAAATCGGATTCAGCAATTAACAGTGTGTTGTAGGCATCGATCACTTGCTCGTTAAAGAAATGATATTGCTCGGTGGATTGTGAAACCTGTTGAATATTGACGTCGGCTTTTTCATCATACTGGTTTTTTACAATGCGATAGGTTTCCGCTGCCGCATCGCGGCCCGATTTTGCAGTCTCGAGATTTCGATAGGCACAATGCAGGTCCCAATAGCGGATCTCTACGTTAGTGACCATATTTTGCATTTGAGCTTCGATGTTGGCTATTTCTTGGTCCGAACCAAGTCGCGAGATCATGATGGGCATGCGATTGATAAACGCGCCTCGACCTCGCAACAATGGTTGACGGAATTCCATCTCGAGAGCGGAGCGCCACCAAGCAGGCAAAATCTGAAATCCGTTAAGCACTGGGTCGCTATTGAGCGGAATATTGTTCGCTGTGTAAGTATTCGTATTGCGGAAAAAGAGCAAAGTTCCTTCGGCTGTTTTCTTCGAAAGTTCGTTTTGATTCGTGACTTGATTTTGCTTGAAGGCCGTTCGATCAAACGGAGCAACCGTATTGCGTGGTTCATCAGAGTTTGTCCAAAACAGACTGGATGTGTATTGAGCATCGAAGTCTGCAAGTGCCGCCTCGACACCTTGGTTTGAATCAAGACCTGTATTAGTTGTCAAAACTCCTGGGGTTTGTTGTTGGCCTGGCGTGCCTAAGAACCCTGGTTCCGATTCGCGGATCGCAATGTTGTAAAGCGTGCCAGCGCCCTGGGGGCCAGTTGTCAAGTTATCAATGCCCGGACTGACGCGTGTGCCTTGCAACGTCGGAGTGCCGTAGCCACGAATGACCTTGCTGTTTTGCAACGCAATGCCGACGCACTCTTCGAGTTCTAAGTCATAGAACGATGCAAACTCGGGATCAACGACCGTGATTGGTGCGTGAGTCTGGCTCACTTCTTCGAGACGCGTTGTTTGTACGTCCGGATATTCGATAGCAGTTGCCTGGTCGAGGTAATACGACATGTCCGCACCGCCAGAATCGCGGAGGTACATAGGTTTGGTGGGAAAGCACCCTGTAATGAACAGAGTGGTCACCAGCAACAAAACGATTTTTTGGTTTGGGGAACAGGTCATTGGACTTCCATATCCTGTGTCGTTCGATAAATGGCTGGCTCGCAGCAAGCCAGCTCTCATAAATCGCCAGTCATTTGCAAGACTAGCGATATCGAACCCCCCCGAGTTCAAATCTATAGCGTCACGCAAATGACGCTATGGAAAAACATCTAACAATTGAGATCGGATACTTCGTTGGTAAACTTTGATGATTCCGAAGAATTTTCTGGTTAAGTCAATATTTAGCCGGTTAAATGGGGTTTCTGGTGGAAATGGGACGGATGGCGTCGGCCATGGCGGGAAAGGATAAAATGGAGATTTTCGCAGTGAACCGCTCAGATTCTGGATTCCCAGTTGTGAAGCAGGCCAAATTTGCTAAAATCTCGCCCTTCAATCCCATGCAATTCACAGGTATCAGGATTCCAGGAAATGGCAGTCCCAAAACGAAAACACTCAAACTCTCGAACCGGAAAGCGCCGTGCCCATGACGGACTTAAGCCGAAAAACCTGACAGTTTGCCCAAAATGTAGCACTTCTTTGCCAACTCATGTGGTTTGCCCAAAATGCGGCTATTACATGAGTCGAGTGGTCGTTCCTCCAGCGGACGAGTAATTCACTCATTGAATCGGCACTAGCCTATATTTCGGCGCTTGCATTTAAGGCTGCAATCAATCGCGTTTTTGTACTTTGATGAATCAGAGGCACCCTGAAGGGTGCCTTATTGTTTTGTCGTGCTTCCAGGTCAACTCTGCTTCACCTCATCACCAATCCTGGAAAAAGTCCATTAGTCAATTGGCTATCGGAAATCCAGAAATTGTTGGTTCATTTTACACCTGCAGTCGATCCTAAAGCTTCATTTAGATCTCTGCGAACTAATGACCGGAAAGAATCGTTGGTCTGGTGCGAACACCATCGCCTATGAACTATCATGACGATTTCCAACGACATTCGTCCAAGACCACGATTGATGATTCTGTGAATGCGAAGATTGAAGCTGAGAATCCGCGCGAGCATTTTGAGCGCGAGGGCGAGAATTTCATACCGCTTCGCCACCGGGTTTTGATTCAAAAACTAAACCAATGGCTTGATTTTTCGACCAGCCAGAAACATTGTTTTCACCGATTGTGCAATGCCTTGGTGGCTATCTTTCATG
>JAHEAM010000197.1 GCA_024642765.1 Planctomycetaceae bacterium | reverse complement strand
AAGCGACAGACGACATACCTCAACGTAATTGCAAACACTCGCTTGCATAACCTCGGTGCCCTTAGAATCTAGATAGTGATCGAGAGGGCACGCTCTGGGAAATCGTGAAAGGATGTCACGAATTCGTACCCGGGCCAGCGATAACAAGCCGAAAGTTGGCTAGGTTGATAGACTGCTGTATACAGTGTTCCCCAGCCCTGCTCGAAGTTTGTTTGGTAGAGAGGTGGCATCAAAAAGTGCGATTGGAAACGCTCTGCCGTTTCGGATTCGTCGTGGAGACGTAACGAAAGAAAGTGAGCGCGGTCAAGCGTCGCCGTTACTCGAGCGTGTTCGTTCCACTCGACTTGTTCTTGATGATTTGTG
The DNA here is from genome assembly GCA_024642765.1 of Planctomycetaceae bacterium. GTDB lineage: Bacteria > Planctomycetota > Planctomycetia > Pirellulales > Pirellulaceae > BJ22. The sequence continues at coordinate 6,777 of JAHEAM010000197.1, read as the reverse complement.
GCAAGTTGAGAGCGCGAAATAATCGGGTCTTTTCCTGGCGAAATCATGACGGTGACATGATTTCCGGACGCATCTAGAACCGTGACGTTATAGGCCATATGGCTGGGTACGCGTGTCAAGATTGCTTGGGCTTCGTGTGTCGTTTCACAGGTCTCCAAAATGTACCGCAAGATTAGCGGCATTCCAAATCCCACGCCAACGACACGCCGCCCGCCAAACGCCAAGGAAACGCTGAGCCCGGAGTCGTTGATGCCGTCCAAGACACCCCAAAGACAATCCGACATTGCAATAACGGCACGACCATTCCAGCTCGAATGCCAAACGATTGCGTCCCACAATAGCGGATCGTAGTCATAGTTTCGGATTAGCAAAGGATCAGTGCGGGTCCAAACTGCTTGGGAGCATCCAGCAAAGTATGGTGTGGGGCAATAGAGGCTCAGGAAGCGAGCAGCTTGATCGCTACCGCCACTCAATTCGACCAATTTCTCAAACGTCGGCATCAGCTCAGGCATGTATCGCCGCAATTGAGTTTCGCACGTGAGATACTTCGGGCGGTGGCTATCTCCTTGTTTCAAAAACCAATCGTGATACGCCGGCCACCGTTGCTTGAATAGCCACTGCCATTTTCGCCCCGGTGCCGCCTCGCTGATGCTCTGCAAAAATACATTCATTGACGAATCATTCGATCACATCATTTTAAAGTTAGCGACTTCGGCAACTTGAGCTGCCGCATGTGTTTCAACAGGTTGCAATGGACGCGATTGAAATTTGTCAACAATCGCTTTGGTCCACGCCTTCGCTCGATTATTCATCGCAAAATCTTCGGTCATCAAGCGCCCGGGTGTAATCAGGATACCAAGATCGGCGCCTTCGTACTTGTAGTCGCCCGGCTTGGCAATTCTCAAAAAGAAAGCCTCCCGTTCGTTTTCTACAGTGCGGCGGTGCGTCTGCATTCGCACGTATTCCAGCGAGCCATCAGTTTTCATTCGCCAAATGCCTGATTTTGGTGCTTCGGTGATCAACTCCACTGAATCGGCCGTGTGCTTGATGACGAGCTGTCCCCAACTGTCAATATTCTCGGGGTCAGCCCAACGTTCGTTGAGTGCATCCACATCCAAATCGAAATCGACGTCGGCAAATTCCAATAAATGAAACAAGAATAGCGGCGCATCCGCATGTGCAAACGCAGCCAGGTTCGTCATGGCACTGGCGCCGGTGACACGTGGGTTCAATTCGCCGAGATACAACTGATCCGTATCCAAATCGCGGAGAAAGTCGAGTTCGAAGTAGCCGCGATAGCCCAACTCCCGCAATTGTTCACCAAATCGAAATGTCATGTCGCGAGCTTGAAGTCGCACTTCGTGCGGGAAGGCATCAGCGAACACTTCGTTGCCGCACCAGCCACCGCGATATGGCGTAAGCTCTTTGAAACCGACCAGTTCGGTCATAAGCGGCCCGACGATCGTACCGTGACGAGTCACACAAGCTTCTTGTGCGGCGCCCCGGCACCGAATTCGTTTCATGACTTTGACTTCCGGATCGTTGATGATTTCGGGAGCGTACTTGTTCCAGTCAGTTTCGTTGGAAATAAAGAATGTCGTGTGTCCCGAATCGCCGAACGCTGTTTGGACGACGAGGTCATCGCCCAGTTCGTGTGTTAGTGCACGCAACTCGGCGTAACTTGTGACTTTGCCTAAAACGTTAGGAACACTCGCGATTCCCGCCTTGTTGCCGATCCGCGTGGTCATGATCTTGTTGTCAATTTCGGTGCGTAGCTTCGAGGGAGGGAAGCTAATTTCCAGATCAAGTTGTTTGCAGAGCTTCTCCGTTTGCTCATCAAAAAACAAAAAGACAACTTTCCCAGCACCAGCGGAGCTGTCTTTTGTCCTGCTGCGAATGAAGTCGACTACTTCCTTGTGTTCTAATAAGTAGTTGTTGATATCTTCAATCGAGGTGAAGGGCTGATGCGGAATCTCAGCTGGGCAAAATAGATTTGGATGTTGCCCATCAAAGCTATCGATGTAAGTAATGTACTTGAAGCCGTGAACCCATTCATCGATTCCGAGCAGATTGAAATTGGTCGCACTGATGAAATAGATTGGTGTTTCGTTACGATGAAAGAAGAGTCGGATATCAGAAAGGTTGCGGAGTTTGCGTTTTTCAGTAGTAGCTTGAATTGTGGACATATTGAGACCTCACTAAATAAAATTTGTCATTAACGTCGTGATCCTAAAGGTGAACCGCTTTCAGATCGCCACGCCGCTCACGCGGTTTGCTTTTGTTCTAAGTGTTTTTTGGTCACGCGACTTGGCTGTTCGCGAATTCGTTTTCCAAAGCTCTCTCCGTAAATGTTCGCATACCAAATTCGGGCTCATAACCGTGGATTTCTTTTACATCCAACGCGAGTAGATACTCTAAAATCTCCCGCGTAATCACTTGCCCTGGAACAAGGACCGGAAAACCGGGTGGGTATGGGGTAATGAAGCCAGCGGAAACAACTGCGCGACCAGAATTAATTTCTTGCATTAATGCCCCATCATCCAATTTGAAATACTCGACGCTGGCCTCGTCGTATGCCAAAAAGAAGGCTCGCCGAATATCGCCTTCTGCGGTTTTGCTATTCTTGTCCGATTTGAATGTTGGATGGAAATGACTGAAATTCGGAAGGGGTGGCAATTCGGTTGTCAATGATTGCACTTGTTCACTAAAACGCTTCAGTTCAATTTGACTCCAACGATCGAGGCGATCATCCAAATCTCGAGCAATTTGAGTTAACACATTGACCAAGTGCGCGATCGTTCCCCGCGACATGCCGATGTGGATCATGAACAGTACGGTGTTGCGAGAGGTTTTGTTGATTTGAATATCGTATTTATTCATCAACATTTGTTTGAAAGTGTCCCCGTCCATCCCAGTTCGCCCGACGTGGAGCGTGACGCGAGTAGGATCAAGCACAAACTGATCCATTTGAGCGGCTTTATCCATTCGGCCCCATCCCTGTTCACGATCATAGTAGGCTTCGATATTTGACGGACGGAATTCCACTGGGATCATATCGGAAGGGGCCAAGACGCTAAAGTACTTTGACAGCAATTCGTCGGCATCAATGCGTTCCCGCAACATCATCGCCAATGAGATACTACGACCAACTAGATCATAACCTTCAAGTTCAACTTGCCGTCGCCCCACATCAAGTGTCGCCAAAATTTGGTAATTCGGTGACGTTGATGTGTGCGTCATATACGCTTCATTGAAGGCGTTGCGAGCGTGATGCTCAAAGTCTTGGTCATGCACATGAATCATCGAGCCTTGGCGCAATGCCGTAAGTGTTTTGTGCGTTGAGTGCGTCGCGTAAACGCGAACCCGCGCGGATTCTGGATCGGCCATTAGTCCGGATTGCATCCAGGTTGCATCGTCTAAGGGATCGAGTTTATCGAATCCTTTTTTCCAATGACGATACGAATGAGCATAGCTCTTAGAAGCTAACGTTTCACGCAACTTGGCTGCGGCCCACATTGCAGTCCGGCGACGCAGAATCGGTGCAAACCTTGCGTAAGCACACCAAGCCTCATCCCACAAAAAGATGATGTCTGGCTTGATCGCCAGGACTTCTTGCATGACGGAAATCGGATCGTAGGCAATTCCATCGAAAGTAATATTTGTCAGCAACAACATTCGAACCTGATCGAGCTTTCCTTCGCGTTTCAGCGCCAACAGGTGTTTCTTGATTTCAGTAATGGGAACACCGCCATACATCGAATATTCCGATAATGGATAGGCATCGAGGAAAATCGGTTTTGCACCACCTAGAATGACAGCATAATGATGTGACTTGTGGCAGTCGTGCGCCATTAGGACGATGTCATCGGGACGAATCAATGCCTGCATGACAATCTTATTCGCCGTCGACGTACCATTGGTTACGAAGTACGTTCGCTTTGAGCCGAAAGCGCGTGCGGAGAGTTCTTGAGCTTCGCGCAGAGAGCCATGAGGCTGCAACAACGAATCGAGGCCGCCAGTTGTCGCCGATGTCTCCGCTTCGAATATATTGTGCCCATAAAATTCACCTAGGTCGCGAATCCAATGGCTTTTGGTGATTGTTGCTGCATGCGAAATCGGCAACGCATGAAACATGCCCGTGGGCTTTTGACTGTAACGTCTGAGGGCGGTAAAAAAAGGGGTTTCGAAACGTTCTTGAAGGCGTTTGATGATGCTTAAGTGAACCTCACGATAGTCTTCGACCAAGTAGAACAGTCGGCGGAAGTCGCGACTTGGCTGACCGACGACATCTTCAACTGGCGCGTCCGTTACCAAGAATAGATCGAGCTCGGGGCGTAGCTTTTTAAGCATGCTGCCCAATAAAAGGCTGCGCTCAGTGCCGCTCATCGACTCGACATCTTCAATATCAGTTTCCAGAATCGTGTGAATTTCATCCAGCAACCGCAACTCCTTGGTCGTTCGAAACGGAAAGCTAAATCGAATCAAAACACTTTGAATATTGGGATTCAGGACTGCAGCGATCAACGCGTCTTCAAAGCTCTCGGCAACTACGACCTCGTAGATGAAAGGATCATTCAGCCGTCTCAGTCCACGCATTTGTTGCCGAATGTCACCTTCACTTACAGAAACATCATCCACCACAAGTGTTTCAAAGTAGAGCCGATTTTCCTGACGAATACGTGTGTGAATTTCTTCGCTCAGTTTGGCCACATTGAGCAAATCCGCATAATCGCGCAAGCGCGAGGACGCCAGATCCAGCCGGCGATAGGCTCCATTTGCCATCATCCGAACCAAACGCATTGTTTGACGAGCGAAATCGTCAAAATGTTGACGATCGAAACTTGCTCGGATTTGTTGCAAAGCCGTCGGACCTGGAAATGAAAAGTAGTCTTCCAATGGAATCAAAAAATCAAAAACATCAGCACATGCCGAGGTCAACCAAACGCGCTCATTGGCAAACTTCAAATCGTTCTGAATTCGCCGCAGTCGACGCGCGCTGTCACGAAGGAAATGCCAAATGTCCGTCCGCAATCGAGTAGCGTTGTAAATCGCAACATGCTTGGGATCAAGATCAGACAAGTCATGAAAATCGTGAGATCCGTCGGTGCTCATGTTTCTTTCGCTCTTGGTGTTTTATCGAATCTAATTTCAGCAGATCAATCGTTGCAGAAGGCCATTCGTCTAAGTTGCTTGGGGCAATTAGAAATGACTAGAACGATCGACTCTATTGTGCCAGCGGAGGAACGACTGATGGTATTGCCTCTTTCTCAACGACCGTGTCAGAGCCTTGCAGTCCGGCCCGCGATCCTCGGGTCATTTTCGTCAATGGACCCAGTTTGTTCAGATACTCGCTCGCCACACCTGTTTCACCGTAAACAGGAAACTTAACATGTGAATCGCGAAAACTTTTTAAAGGCTGTCCAAGGCCACGCAAACCGACTTCACGGTAGCGACGCACGCGTTCGAGGTCGATCTCCAAAGGGACTAATTCTTCGCCATGGCCGAATTGGTGAAGAACATCGCCGGCCGGACCACAGATAATCGATTTGCCATTTCCGCCATCACCCGCACCATTGATATCAACCATGAAACACTGATTCGTCGCGGCCGTAGCGCGAACGATTGAAAGCTCAACATCGCGATCGATTGTCGTTGTCAGGGTAGGGTGCAGAATGACTTCGGCTCCCATGGCGACCAACGTTCGCGACGTCTCTGGAAACCACATGTCATAACAAATCGAAACGCCGAATCGACCCACATCAGGTACGTCAAAGAGTACAAACTCATTGCCGCAAGTGATACCTTCTTCATAAGGCAAGAAGGGAAACATTTTGCGATATCGCGCGATAACTTTGCCAGTTGGATCGATCACAGACAGTGTGTTGTATCGCTGCTCACCAACCAATTCCACAAGTGATCCGTTGATGACCCAGATTTTGTGCCTGGCCGCCATCTCTTGAAACTTGCGCTCTGCCGGTCCGGGCAATGGCTCGGCCTTCGCTGGGTTCGGTCCATAGGCGGCCAATTCACTAAAGACGACCATTTGTACCCAAGGGAACAGATACATAAAGTAATCAAGTTTTGCCTGAATATAGGGCAAGTTGTCACGCAGTCCTGAAGTTGTCAACTGAAGTCCGCCAATTGCGAATGGTGTCATCGTGTTTCCTTTTTGGCTGCAGTGAAAATGCCAGCCTATGTAGATTAATTGTTATGTCGTTACAAACTTTACTTTTTCAACCAACTCGCGTCCGTGTAAGACCTATGCCGTTGCCACGAGGGAACTATTGATGACAGATCGTAATTCGGTCGCCAATATTTCAAGACCGCGAGTCAATTCTTCATCGCTGATCACGAGTGGAGCTAGGAATCGAACAACGTTCGAATAGGTTCCTGAGCTGATCACCAAGAGTCCCTTCTGGATGCAGCGCTTGAGGGTTTCAGTAACCAGCTTCGTGGCAGGTCGGTTCGGATCGCTATTCTCGACCAATTCCATGGCAACCATTGCTCCGAGCCCACGCACATCACCGATCCAGGTCGGAAATTCTTTCTGCAGTTCATGAAATTTGGCCATGACTTGCGCGCCGACTATTTCGGCACGAACACAGAGGTTTTGTCGTTCCATTTCGCTGATGGCAGCCAAGGCAGCCGCACACGCAACAGGGTTGCCTGTGTACGTTCCGCCGATTGTTCCGGGCTGAGCGCCATCCATCACCTCGGCCTTGCCAATCACCGCTCCGATCGGGAGGCCACCGCCCATGGCTTTGGCCCACGTCGATA
>JAHEAM010000196.1 GCA_024642765.1 Planctomycetaceae bacterium | reverse complement strand
GCAACTGGCAAGTACGGTTGGGAAACGTATGAGCAATACTTTGTCGACATGGCGGGGGCTTGGCAGCAGGATTTCCCCAACATCCAACATTACTACGTGTTTCAGATTTGGCCGAATGCTTGCTCGATGGGAGGTAAACCAGCCAGCGACCGTCTACGCGACATTCAGCGCCGTTTGCCGAGTCTCTATTCAAAGATGTCCCCGATTGCGACGCTTGGAATCAAACCCGAAGGGGGATGCCACTTCCCACCTGCCGGCTACGCGGTACTGGCGCAGACGGTCTTGCCTGTCGTTGAGCAATTCAACTACGGCAAAGCTCCACAGCAGCCAGTCACGTCGCCCAACCTACAACATGTCTCGTACACTAGCGAACAACGCGACGAGATCCGGCTTGAGTTTGACCAACCAATGTCCTGGAAAAACGAACTCATCAGCCAATTCTATCTTGACGATGCTCCTGGCAAAATCGAATCCGGAACCGTGTCTGGCAACTCTATCACTCTCAAACTTATCGCACCCACTACTGCCAGAACTATCTCTTACTTACACGACAAAGACTGGAATCCAAATAACCTGCTCCTCGGAAGTAACTCCCTCGCGGCATTGACGTTTTTTGAGGTGCCTGTCAAATAAATTAAAACTCACTCTCAAACGAAGTTTGAAAGAGGTCGGAATCGAGCGGAGAATTCGGTAGCGATGTCAGTACATTTGCAAACAGGAACCCCAATAACTTCCAGTTCCATTTTCATGTGCTCGGTACTGTCATGCCAACCCTACCAAACTTGAAGGCCGAGAGGCAGTTCGACGCTGAGTCGATCGGAGACTTGGTTCCTGATTAGTTCAATCAGACGCATCACGTCCTGGCTGGTCGCTCCTGGTTGCACAACAATGTAACTAGCATTGCCATCGTAGATTTCGGCCTTCCCGACTTTCGCCCCTTTGAGACCCGCCCGCTCAATCAATTCGCTTGCGAGCTCGCCACCTTGGTCCTTGAAGGCAAAAGCTGCTGGCATATCAATCGACGGTTGCCGTGACCGCCGCACGATCCAATTGCGTTGCATCTGCCGCGTCAAAGAATCAGCCGGTTCCTGTTCGAACAAGAATTCGGCTTCTAAAATGGCAAGTTCGTTAAGACTGCTGGAGCGATATGAAAAGCTGAGTTGTTCGGAATTCCTTTCCAGTACTTCGCAATTTCGAGTAAGAACTGTAGCGCGTCGCGTCCATGATCCAATGTCCAGTCCACCGGTTCCCGAATTGTTGTGGAGCGCGCCGCCAACTGTTCCAGGTATTCCAACGAGACTCTCCGGGCCAGCAAATCCCTCGCGTGCACAGCATGCCACAAAATGAGAGAGTTTCACCCCACCGCCAACAACCAAACGATTTTTGTCAATCGACAAGTTGCAAAATTCTGGCGCTGCCAAATGAATCACAACTCCAGGAACCCCCTCATCGCGGACCAAAACGTTGCTACCTCCACCGATGACACGCATCGGCAGTCGTTCATTCGAAAATCGTTTGACGACTTCCATCAATTCAGCACGAGTTGTCGGTTCAGCAAAGTACTCCGCGACTCCGCCTAGTTTGAGCGAAGTGTAGGGTGCGAGTGGTTCGTTCTCACGTAGAATGTGTTCAAGGCCTTCAGTCAATGTCATGTTTGCTCTATCCAATTTTGCTTGCTATTGGGGAGTTTTGTGACTCTCGTCACTAAACTAGAATTATGCCTTGTAAGCTGTGTTTTACCAAGCCGACACTCATTATCAAATCACCTACGCAACTCGCCAATTTTAGACGAACAGCACCACAACTCGGAACGAGGTTCAATTGTGTTGACGTAAAAGTCGCTTTCTTTGTTTTGGACCCTGTGTTTGGCGTTGTCACTAAACGCAGGTGTCATTCAAAGTACAAACGTGTCCAATACCTATGTTGGTTCAAACTCGCGACCTCAGACTCAAAATCCGTCACAGAACGAACCGTTCGCTGAACCCGAAGGTCCGCTTTCAAAAACAGATTCCGAAATCGCCCAACACTTGGTGCAAAAGGTCTCGACAGCGGAATGGTTGGGACCAATGGCCTCCATCGCTTTATCACCCTATTTCGGAATCATGTGCCTGTCGGGGTTGGCTCAATTTGGTAGCGGGACGGCGCTGCAGGCAAACGGATTCGTCAGTGGCAATCCGATTTTGAAGAACCCTTTGGTATTTTGGATTTTCTTAGGGTTGACGATTGCCACCAGTTTGCCACGGTTTACGAAGGTTAGTAAGCCTATCGCTCAGTTTCTTGATCGAGTTGAAACGTATTCCGCAATTATTACTTTAGTTGTTATTCGTATGGCTGTGTCATCGTCACCACCGGAGGCCAGCGATGCGTCAACGGTGGTTAGCGCGGGTTTCCTGAGTTTTGGATACGACTCGTTAATGATCGTTGCAGCTGCGCTGAACGTGTTCATCATTGCGACGGTCCGATTCGTAATTGAGTTGTTGATTTGGATGTCGCCGCTGCCGACGGTTGACGCGATCTTTGAGCTGGCTAACAAGTCATTTAGCGGTTCATTAATGGCCATCTATTCATTTAGTCCCCTAACGGCCATGGTGATAAACATCTTGTTGTTTGCCGGATGTTTGGCGGTATTTTTCCCCGTACGTCGACGCGCAATTTATTTGCGTTCGTTGATTGTTGACCCCGTCGTAACGCTAATGTTTCCGAAAATGGGCACTCTACGAAATGGAGAGATGATCGTCTTCAACCGAAATCGGCTTGGGTCGTTTCCAGCGAAGACACGTTTGTTTCTGAGTAAGAGTGATTCGGGGTGGATTTTACGGCGACCGAATTGGTTAATCGGCGCCACGGAAATTGAATTGTCGAAAGACGTCGCGCCTATGATTGTCGAAACGGGTTTGTTGCTAAGTCGAATTAAGATTGCCAACTTGGATAACGCGCAGTTGATTTTCAGTCGCCGGTATTTAGGTTGCATTCAGGATCATTGCCATACGTTAGGGCTTGTACGCGAAAAGGTGACACGAACGGAAATTGAATTCAATCCAACGTAAGCCTTTTTGCAAGAATTTTCCCAGACTTCGTCGAGGCGGCTCAGAAGCCATTGTCAGTTCCTTTTGCATTTCTTGTAAAAAGTTGGCAAGATTGCGCATTTATTGACGAAACACGTTGTTTGAGTCACGTGATTTGGGAATTAACCAATTTTTAATTTTGAAATCTAGCTAGGAGTAAACTATGTCCAAGTTTTTACCGTTGGCAATTTTGTCATTAGCGTTGTGTGCCGGCTGCAATATTGTTTTCAATTCGGGTCCAAGAATCCCTGGAAGCGGGATTATCGAAGTTCAAAATCGCGAGCTTGGTCAGTTTTCGTCGATAGCGTTTTCGGGGGCGGGAACAATTACTTATGAGGCCGCCGCGGATGCCAAGTGCGAAATTGAAGTCGACGACAACCTGCAATCGCATGTCGAAACAACTGTCGTGAATGGTGTACTCAAAATTGAATGTGTCGGAAACATTCAGCCAACAAGCGGTTTGCTCGTGCGTCTCTCGAGTGAATCGCTTAACGGTTGCTCGATCGCCGGTTCGTCCAAATTCACGGGGACGGGAATCGCAAGCGACTCTTTTGATCTCGATATCGCTGGGTCTGGCAAGGTTTCGTTGTCTGGAACGGCAAAGAAAATTGACATTTCAATTTCGGGCGCTGGCTCTGTTGATTCGAATTCGCTAGTGTCGAATGATGTCGGCGTTTCAATCGCCGGCGCCGGAAACGTCAATGTCAACGCAGTTGAGAATCTAGATGTTTCCATCAGTGGCAGCGGCAAGGTCATTTATTCTGGCGAGCCAACAGTCACCCAATCCGTCGCAGGTTCGGGCACAATCCAAAAGGCTGAATAGTCGAATCGCAGCCAATTAGTTTGTTGATAGCCGATTGGTGTTCTCACTTAGTGATAGCTTTCGCAACACACTGACTCGTAATCGTAGTTCGCTGTTACGAATTTACCCCCCGAATTTTCGGGGGCTTGTGTTAACGGCGATTTGTTTTTCGTCGAGTGCTTCCATCTCAGTGATCTTCCAGGCACCATCGATGAGTGACACATAGAATTGAGCTTCGTATTGATTGGTACGTTGGTGCAAGTGGCCCCAATGTTCAACTGTACCTAATAGGTTCCATGTGGCACGGTAAGCGAAGCCTGGAAACTCTTTTGGGCCTTCGACCGGTATTAATGATCCGTCGAGCAATTGAACTTCGTCGATACGAGCGGCGGCACCTCCTTGGTCTTGCATCACCAGTCGCTCGTGAATCTGCAAATATAAATCTCGTAACAGCTTGCCGTTCACACTATTCTCAAGTGCATCGTAGACGTCCGCTTCTTGGTGATAATCAAAAGCCCGAAAAACGTTTTCGTGCAACCGGCCAAAAACCGATTTGGCGTCCGCTTCCGCGATTTGAATTTGCGATGACGTCGAACCAATCGGCGTTAGGATCTGTTCACGCGCGAAGAATGCGCCAACCCCTAAACCAACGGCAAGTAATCCGTAAATTGCCGAACGTCTTGAAGCTGCAACGATCACGGCCAAAACACCTAGGCTCCCAAGAATCAAGCTTGCCAATGGCAACAGGGTTGGTTTGGTTTGCAATTTCAGAACCGCATCGACTTCGTTGATTTGAGGCAAGGGAGGTCTCTCAGGGCTGGACCAGATATAGGTGTTGTCTTCCAAGAAACGTGAGAATTGTGTTTGGCTCACTTGGTCGTAGGCAATGATGGCCGAGTCGACCGTTTGCACAGCATCGTTGAACAATGTCCAATTCACCTTGACCTCAGTTGGAGGCGACTTCGCACTGTAAGACATTATGACTCCAATGCGACCGCTCGCCATACTGATGCGTCGCCGCTCGGCTTGAACCGCAAAGTCGCGCAAGTCCAAACCATAAAAATCGATTCGATCAAAAACGGGCTTCACAGGCACAGAATCAATTTCAATTTCGCTTCCTATCGAAAAGAAATCAATAATCTGTTGTTTTGCCGCATCTTGTTCTGGGATCTCCAAAAACGAAGGATCAGCGCGTTGAAAGTCGATCATCGTTGCTAGGCTTGCCAACGGAATCAAAATTTCATGACGCACCTCGTGATTCGTGATGTACAAAAAGGAATAAACACTGCTGTAACTCGTGATACCCAGCGTTGCCTTGCGTTGTTCCTCAAACCAACTTTCCCATTCGTCGGGTGAGGCATCTTCATTTAAAATTGGATTGTTCCAGTCAAAACGAAATGTTTCTGGCATTTCAGGTTTCATCATATGCGTGTACGGAGTATCGGACCCAGCTTGCTTAATCACGATTTGCAATTCTGAAGGCTGGAGATAGCCTTCTCCCATCATTCGCTGATTGATGGTGATAAATTCGGGAGGTGAATCGTAAGAATATTCGAACCGGAAACTACAGAAGAGACTCATCAAGTCGCCTTGTTTAATTCCGCCTTCGGGAAGCTCTGGTGCCAGCGATTCGATGATTTTTGCTTTGAGCTTCTCGCCGTTGGCATCAAGTATATCGATTCGTTCCGCCAAGAATTTGGCGTGTTCGCGCGAGGCGACCGCCATTTCATCTTTGTCGTAACTGCCATCGGCGAGCGGCTCGAGGCCTTGGATCAATTCCAGGTCATCAGCGAAACACTTAAGATTCATCACGATTCGATTTTTTTGGACGAAAATGTTGGCTTCGACAATTGAAACGGGATGCCCTGCCGTTCCCGCCATTGCCTCGACGTCGATAAGGAATCCTGCAGAGCGGGTACCCAGAGACGAAGCCAATAACCAAACAAGACAAAAAGTAATTTTAGAAAGCCACGACATGGGAGTGCCTGGGAGTTTATTGATAGATTCGAGCCAACATTATAGCCGTTTTGTCGGAAGTTGGATTCTGGAGCGGTCAATTGGTAGTAGTAAAGCCGCATTTTGGTGATGACCGATTGCGTTCGAATTGAATATTTGTGACATTCGAGTGCTTGGGTAGGATACCTGGTAATTCGGTTGCGCCCGCGGGCATACGGCCTTCGGCTTATTTTGAACGGAAAGAAAACGGTACATGAATTTACTTGCTGAATTGCGACGACGTTTTGACAATGTTCTCTCGCAATACTGCGACCATCCAGCAGATTTCTTAGGAATGATTCGTCCGGCTCAAGACACTCGGTTTGGAGACTACCAAGCGAACTTTGCGATGCCTCTCGCCGGGAAAGCGAAACGACCGGCCCGTGAATTGGCAGACGAAATTGCTGCGAACGTTGAGGTTTCGGACCTGTGCAAAACACCGGAGGTCGCCGGGCCTGGATTTATCAACCTGACAGTTGCGGACAAGGTATTGTTAGAGTCGCTCTCGGCGGCGTTTGTGGATGACCGCTTGGGTGTACCGTTAGCCAACCCGACACAAACAGTCGTCATCGATTTTTCTTCGCCAAATGTTGCCAAACCGATGCACGTCGGCCATATCCGTTCGACGGTCATTGGTGACAGCCTAGCGCGGGTCTCAAGATTTCTGGGGCACCGCGTGATCACCGACAACCACTTGGGTGACTGGGGAACGCAATTCGGCATGATCATTTACGGTTACAAACATTTTCGCGACGACCAGGCTTATTCGGCAAACCCAGTCGGACACTTGAGTGGCCTCTATCGATTGGTGCGGCAGCTGGCCGACTTCCACGAAGCTAAACGAACGTTGCCGGCAATCGAGCAAAACCGCGTTCAACTTGCTGACCAACAAGCGAAACTCAAATCGGAACCTGAGCCCAAAGACAAAGCCGAACGTAAGAAACATCTGCAAGAAATTCAGCGTCTCGACTCAAAAATCCAAGAACTCGCTGAAAGCATCGACGCCGCGAAGTCAAAAATCGCATCCGTCGAAAGCGACGCCAAACTAAAATCTTTGGCTGACCAACACTCTGGGATCTCACGAGCCGTTTTGGACGAAACAGCAAAGTTGCATTCGGCTGACTCAGAGCGTATTGCACTCTGGAATGAGTTTTTGCCCTATTGCCGTCAAGATATTCAGAGAATCTACGATCGTTTGGGGATCGAATTCGACCACGAATTGGGAGAAAGCTTTTACCACGATCAGCTTGCCGGCGTCGTCGATGCACTTCGTTCCAAAGATATGGCGTCAATCAGTGACGGTGCG
>JAHEAM010000195.1:713-7182 GCA_024642765.1 Planctomycetaceae bacterium | reverse complement strand
CTTGCGGCTGAATTTCTTGACCAATTTTACATCGACACAACACCATCGAGGTTCTGTGGTGGTTGCTTTCTCGTCGAAGTATTTGCTTTTGGGGTTCAAAGCCGTGGCGTCGGGATAGGCAGTCGACACAATTTTGCATTCACCCACGATTCCTGGAGGATCGTCGCTGCTGTGATAAAAGAAGGCCCGATCACCGACCTTGAAATCGTCGCGCAGCAAATTGCGAGCTTGGTAATTGCGGACGCCGTCCCAAGCCGTAGTTTTCGACGGTTCGGTGGCAAGGTTATCAATAGAGTAGCTCTCTGGTTCCGTCTTGAGTAACCAATAATTCATGTGGGCCTTTCTATAATTGCTGGTTCGCCGATAACCAAAGACGGTGCGTTTCAACGCACCCTACCTGTAGGGTGCGTCGCGACGCACCTGTATTTTTTGGCGTTGCTGTATGTTACGTCGCGACGCACTTGTCATTGCCGTAGGGTGCGTCGCGACGCACCTATATTTTCGGCATTACGGTATGGTGCGTTTCAACGCACCCTACCGCTAGAAATACTGTAGGGTGTGTCCCGACGCACCTGTCATTGCTGTAGAGTTGTAGGGTGCGTCGCGACGCACCATTGTCATTCATAAAGTTTTATTCAAAGTGTAAAAATTCGTCCCCGTACCAAATGTTTGAACTACCCCAATCGTTGGTATATTCGCCGGCAATTACATAACGATGAAAGGTCGACCAAGGCCAATCCTTTACTTTTTTTACCAAAGAATGTTTTAAAGGGTTCACGTGGACATAGTCCACACAGCGTTTTAGATCGGCATCGTTGCGGCATGTATGCTCAAAAAAACGACGTTGCCAAATGCCTTTTTCGCCGCGGCTAATGCGGCTTGCGGAAACATACCCAGTGGACAAACCATTTGCCAGCCAAGCCTGAGTGAATTTTTTTTTGATAAGGCGCCACCGTGTGGAATAGTCGCTATCTCCCGTGGGCAATTCCCAAATGGTATGGAGGTGATCGCGCAATAACACAAATGCGACGATTTTAAATGGCCGATCAATTCTGACCGAATCGATGGCCTCGCGCAAACACCTTCTGCCAGTTTCTGTCGTCAGGATGGGTTTGCGAAAGTTGGTTACGACCGTACAGAAAAAAACTTGTCCATCTCGATTACGTCGGTATTTGCTCATCACTAAATTCAAGACAAAAACGGTTTCGGATTAGTGAGTAATCCACCAACATTCGGGAAGTTCGGGCATTCGGGATGTTTGGGTGCGTTTCAACGCACCCTACTCCTGAAAGCTAAGGTGCGTTTCAACGCACCCTACCACTATAGGGTGCGTCGCGACGCACCTGTCATTTTCGGCACTGCTGTAGGGTGCGTCGCGACGCACCATACGAAAGGCCTCAATCAATCTGAAAGCTAGTCATCCAGGATCGTATAGGTCAACACGCAGCGGTCGACGTTGTGGTCTTTTCCCGGTTCGAAAGCTACCGGTATCGAGCGATCGACCATAAAGTATCCTCGATAGCGTTGGGCACTGCCATCGTCGGCACCAATCTCGTTCTGGGTTGGATTGCCGGTTGCTGGATCGATCTCGAAGAATCCAACGGTAACCCAAACCGCAAACACGCTCGAGCGATTCGTCACGAGGTTGCCCATCCGCTGCCGCATGTCGTACTTGAAATAGGCGCTGCGAGTTGGGTCGTTATGTGGGCCCGTCGCAATGTTTGAGTCAAAAAGTGCCGTTCCCCCCGGATTCGTATCATTTGGTACCGTCCGTCGAAACAGCGTTGGGCCAGAACTGCGCATCATCAACGCGGGACTCGGCACCAAGTTTGCAGCATCAGCCGAACGATAGACCCAGGGAAACGACGTCGGTAGCGTACCGGTCGTGTCAATCCGATTCGCATTGAAAACTCCAAAGGACACGGCAGCTACATAATTGCCCATCAATGCCGCATACACATTGGGGCTTTGCAGCGTGTTGAGATTGATCTTGCCGGGGTAACGATAATTGGAAAGTGAGTTGTTGGGAGCACTCATTCCAAGCGATTGGGCTAACGCCGTGCCCGATCCACCAACCCCAAATACCGCAGGATTAAGGTACTTCTCGATACCGGCAAACCGCGACGGTACCTCGACATAATCGAGTATGCGATGCAGGGAAGGTAAACCCATTCCTTGATTTGCACCGATTCCATTATTGGTTGAAACGGAGAAATCATCGGCATGGAATCCGAACAAATGCCCAAACTGCCCAGCCGTTTCCGGCAGGCTTACACTGGCCAACGAGGAGCTTCGTTCACCGTCATAGGGATTTCGGGTGTTGTCCCAAACGTCGAATGTGCTGAGCATCCCAAATGCAGTTCCATAGGGGACCATTGGCAATTCCAAATGACTTGCAAACGGTCGATCATTCCAATTCAACCATGGAAAAGTAGTCGTGGCGGTCCAAACGGATGGATATAGATTTTGTTGAAAGCGATAAACTTGGTCGAGTTGACCTAAGGAATTGACCAGGTTGAACGATTGAAAGTGCAAGTCGGAAGGTGTTGCTGAAACGAGTTCCGGACGTGAAGCCGTCGATGCGACATAACGCCCATCGATGTTGGCCTTCCATAACCAGCGTTGGCGTTGAAGGTTGACTTCGTTCGTGCCGCGTTCGACCGTGGCCACGACGTCCCGAGGTGATGGGGTTCCCGTCGCGTCTGGTTCTGATCCTCGGGCCGCACCGTTGAAAACATTGACGTCAACTCCTAACCCATCCACGGTAATATACGGATTCGTCGTCGAGTCGTACGGCATCAATGGATTTGCCAGTCGTTGCAAGAAAACCGCACTGTATTTTCGATGCAATCCGTCATCGCGAATGCCTGCCGTTTGCATCGCTGGCGAGTCCAGAGATGCTACCGGCAAAGCTGTTTCATACACATCGCTCCAATCATTCGGATTCAATTGGAAATCCGTGGGCTTATCAAAAATGTGAACCGTTCCCGTGGCGACATCGAAATATTCGTAGCCATCGGCAATCGCTCGAATTCCAATTCCTGTTGCCGCTGACGTGGCGGCGGTTCGCCCGTCACCACGGCCATAGCCATTAACGGGATCGGTAATTCCAAAGGGACGATATCCACCTGGGAAATGGTCATCGACTTGCAAAACCGGCACCACAACCGCTGATCGCAATTGTTGTTGCCATCTTGCATTCGCTTCATCGTAAAACCGGAACTCGATTTGATTCGCGGCAGGACGCAAGGTTATGCTCCTTGTATCGTCCAATTCGGAATCCCAAGTCGGCGTGTTGCGGCGGCCAAGATAGGTCGTGTAATCGCCACCGTTTCTGATTCCTCCGCCGACCACGCAATTCGCTCCAACAGCAAGTTCAGGAACTGTGACTGTCGGAAAAAAGACTTTGGGGTGGGCAGCAACTTCCACGGAAGCATTGGGGCGGACAAAATAAACGCGTCGAATTTCTTTGCGACTAAACACATTGGGATCCGGATTCCCCAAGTCGTCTTGGTCGTCCGTGGTGTCGTCTGGTGTACTGTCGCCCTTGTAGCGTTTGCGAACCGAAAGTCTCCATACTGGCGATCCACCCGTTGGCGTCGTTCGCGCGAGATCAACGCCCGTTGAACCATAGATTTCCGCTGGAAAAATTTGGTTGTTGGCATTGGGGATTGCATCAACACCGCTAGTACGACAGGCAAGAAGTTCGAAATAGGCACCGGTAGACGGCACGTATTGGCTGTCACGGTCTGGGTCACCTCCCGCGACATCGTCGCCAACTCCGGCATCCATGTCCGAATCGGTAGTGCGTCGCATGTGCACACCCCAGGCTTCGGTTAGGAGTAGGTCTGGTTTCTCGGCGCCCCAAACAACGTAACGATCCGGAATTCCTTCATCGGTTGCAATATTGCCATCAACGCCCCAACCGTCCCGCGGATTCAAGTCAAATTCAAATGGCGTCATGATCGAATCGGCATCGCGGAAGTCAACTACATTGGCAACCCACTGGGCGACGTCTCGACGATAGGCCTTGAGATCCGCATCATCCGTTGTGCCAGATTTGTCATAGTCATACCAATCATCCCAATCATTGTTATTTACGTTTCCGTTTCCATTACGGTCAACCCACTGCGTCGTCAACAAAATCACCATATACAAATGACGAGCGAAAATCTGACGCGTCATTGATTCGGCGAAACCACCAGCAATACCATCATTGTTCGTGTCCATGGAAATAACCCGACCATAAGGATCTGCAAAGTTTTCGCCTGCCATCGCTTCGGTTGGTTCATCGACGATCCCATTTCCGTTGTCATCAAGGCCGTTTCCGAAAACGCGATTGAGGTCCATGCGTTGGCCATGGCGAACTTCCGGTGGCAACATGATGGCGATTTGCGTATTGATGGCCTGGATCTCTGCTGGCGTTGGGCTCGACAGGTTTGCAACCCAAGTTGTGTCGTTCAAAAACATACTAGCTAGGACATCAACTAAATGGCGGCGTGGCACGGGGACTTCAAAGCTGTCGGTCGTCACAAGATCACGATTCCCAGCATTAATAATGTCTCGCAATCGGCGCGGCAACATGTTGGTGTCGCCATCATTGGCTCGCAAAAGTCCCTCTAATTCACGCGCTGTGAAGGGTGTATCGGCGCCACTGACATTGTCGAAAGGTGATGCCGAGAAGTCTGCTTCGTATGGAGAGTCCGCAATCTCGTCGACAAGCGGCGATGAAAGCATGTCTGTTATCGGCATCCCAATCGGAATATGCGCCGGCAATGCAGTCGGGAAATAGGGATCAACATACAATGGTGCCGCCCAAAGATTGCTGGTTCCGTATCCCAGTCGTCCAAAAATATCCATCGGCGAACTGAATGAGTTGCCCACTAGGCCTTGTGCTGCAAAGTTGCGCTGAGGATAGCCAAACAATTTGTAGGCGCTGGCATTATCCCTTCCTGGCAGACCTGGCACGCCATCGACACCGTAGCGACCGGAATAGGTTCCATTGCCAGTCAAGAGTGTCTGTAAAGGCAACCCGGCGAGCGTCGGATTGATTTCCGCGGTCCCCAAACCTTGACCCGTACTGAATGCTTGGCCATATGAGGCACTGCCGTAGAAACTCTCGAGCAAGTTTAGGCGGTTCTTGAACTGACTGTTCGACGGGATTTGCGATGCGTTGCCGTGAGCATTGACGTTAATTCGACTATCCATGTCGAGGACATGATACGATACCAGGGCCTTGTAAACCTTGCCCTTCATATCGGTCATCACGGGATAGTTGAGGTCCATCCAGAAACCATCTGGGACACCATCAAAGTCGTTATCAACCTCTGGAGTCGCCATCGGATTGTTTTTATTGAACGCACGAAAAACCGAGCCAGGGTTACTACTTGTAAACCGCTCCAATGCTTGATCTGCAAAGCTCGGAAGGATCGTGCCGTTTGGCAATTTCGCAGCCAGAAACATGTTTTGATAGTCTTTGGCGTCGTAGTCTTCGTTTGCTGATTGAGGGTTTCCGGTTGACACACCCGTCAAACCCAAATAGCCATTGGCGGCGATCAATGCCGCTCGGCTTTCACTAACACGATTGGGACGCAACGCCTCCAAACTCAATGCCGGCTGATCTATTGGCGTTAACGGATGGTACGCACCTGCACCCGTTCCAGAGAATGGCCGGCCATTAATCACCACGCGCGACCCGACTAGCAACGCGGGATTTGCAAAAGCAACGACTTGATCATTCCAAATGGGAACGATCAAAAATCGTTTATTAAATCCCCCACTGCCGTTGGGTTCCACGATAGAAGCCAGGATGCGACAGGATGTGCCATTGGCCATCCCAGTGGTGAAAGACAGGACGAGACCGTCATAGGCACCGCTGTGATCCGCCAAGTTTTGCGCTGTACCGCCCTGCAGGATCGATTGCACTTGATCGTGATTGGCTGTGATCGTGATGTCCGAATTACCCGTTAGTTGAAGCTCAACCACTTGACCTAGAGATGCTGGATTGGCAGATGCGGCGCGAACAAATGCCACCCCGCCATAACCGTACATGTCGCCAAGCAATGAATTGCAACGCAACGGATTTCGCGTATCGTCCAAGCTGGGTTCGCGCAGCAAGTCATAGAACGCGCGACTTACCAACGATCGTGCGTCGTCGCGGCGTACATCCATTCGGCCTAGCAAGGTTGCCGAGCGGCGGAACTGGTTTGCCAGCAACACAAACGAAGCTCCCATCAACAGAAACAACGTGATCAGGCTGATCACCATCAACAGTGTGATGCCCTGGCGATTTGCGGCCCTGGCGGTCCGGCGTTTCCCAAACATGGATTGATTTCCAAATGATCGCGAAGTTTTCGAATGTGAGTTATTCATAGCTTTTTTCATTGTTCTCTCTCCGGCAATAAGCGGTGAGTCAGTTCGTAGTCAATTTGTTTCGGTCAATATTTGCCTCATGACCGGCATGACACTG
>JAHEAM010000195.1:0-703 GCA_024642765.1 Planctomycetaceae bacterium | reverse complement strand
ACGATAGGTGCGTTCAAAAACGGCCCACACGTCGGGTAAATGAATCGCGTACGTTTTTGACGGTATCAAGGTGGTCGTCGCACCTGCCGTCACCGACGCAATAAAATCGTTGAATTGTGCGTAAGTTTGGCCAGATCGCGGCTGCCAGCCAGTTCCGCTGTTTTCCAAAATCCAGCCAAAATCAAAATCGGGTCCTTGGAGACTGATGGTTGAACTTAGAATATTTCCAGCACCATCAAATACAGGAAACGAATCCAATACTTGGTAAAAGTTAATCTGTTGAGAATATCGCTGAGAGTTCGGATCAAACTTCACATTCGTCAACGCCATCCAATCGCCGCGGCGAATTTCTGCGCGCTGAATCGATAAATTGTTCGAGTCGCCTATTGACGTACCTGCAGGTGCGATGATCGCGATCGTTCCCCCACTGAATGCCATTTTGTAGGACCATTCCGTACTGCTATTGATCGTGAAATTTGCATCCACTTGGTACATTCGGTCATACGGGGCTCGACCCGCCGCCGAAACCAAAGGAGTCGGTCGCGTTTTATAAACGACGACCACGTTTCGAAATTCCGCTGCATAGTCACTGTTCCCTGTATCGGGCGTTGCTGGATAGGTCAAAGGTGACGGCGAGATACTGACAGGCGAAGTGATAACCATCGAACTCATTTCGCCGAGGGACTGGCGTCGCATATTTGCA
>JAHEAM010000004.1:12655-28265 GCA_024642765.1 Planctomycetaceae bacterium | reverse complement strand
AGCGCATTCGTAAGGCGACCAACGAAGTTTCACGCGCTCTCGAAGAAATCACAAAAGTCTCGCGCATCGATTTCGGCCGTGCAAGTCAAAGTCCATTGCCGCCGAATGCCGATCCGGAAAACGATCCAAATGCGGCGCTGACCAGCGACGCATCAGCTGAAGCACAAACTATTACTGAATCTGAAAACAAACCGACATGAGCAACGTGGTCTCAAAAACAATCGAAGTCGAACTCTATACCGACGGGGCGTGCAGCGGCAATCCTGGTCCAGGGGGGTGGGGGGCGATCCTCAGGCATTTGAAATCAGGCAAAGAAATTGAGGCCTCTGGCGGCGAAGCGGTGACGACGAATAATCGAATGGAATTGCAGGCGGTCGTCGAAGGCCTCTCGCGACTGACGCGGCCATGTTACGTCGAACTATTCACCGATAGTGTCTATGTCGGCAAAGGCATCAGCGAATGGATGGCCGGTTGGAAGAAAAACGAGTGGCGCCGCAAAGAAAAAAACCGATTTGTTCCCGTGAAGAACGATGACTTGTGGCGTCAACTGGATGTGCTAATCGGCAAACATAAAATCAAATACACGCGAGTGCCGGGGCATAGTGGTCATCCTGAAAACGAACGCTGCGACGAGTTGGCTGTCGAGGCCAGCCAACGCTACAGGTAATTCAGAACAATAACCAACAAGCAATTTAAAAATTCGCTTTTCGCTGCGGTTGTGAATCGATCGTAACCCGACGCGTCAGCGAGGAATTAACCGCCACCTTGCTTACACTGCGGGTTAAGACTTCAACACGGCATCATGAACCTTTAGTGAATTCACTGTCCATCCGCGAAAGTTGCGACAACCGCTGCTTTCGCAGCGCGAAAGAAGACAGTAAAAAAAATCGTTCGGTCCTTAGGTGGAAACAACGTGTCACAAGATTCTCAACCGCGACGACTTTTGCAGCCTCTCGCTCGAGTGCCGGGCGTGGGCAACGTCTCAGCGCGTCTGCTTGAAAAAATTGGACTGCGGACCGCAATGGACTTGTTGTTTTATTTTCCGCGCCGTTATGAGGACTTCACGGAAGTGCAGGCGGTTTCACAACTTCAAGTTGGGCATTTAGCCCAAGTTGTCGGGACCGTTCGCGAGGTTGAAAGCCACGTGGCTGAGTCAGGCCGCCATGTCTTGTATGTCCTGGTCGAGCAAGATCGACATTACTTGCGCGCCATTTTCTTCAATCAGCCATTTCTCGACGGTCGGTTTCGAGCTGGTCAAGTACTGCAGTTGCGAGGCACCGTTAGCGAGCGTGGTGGCCGACTGCAAATGACTCAGCCGCGCACGCAAATTCTAGAATCAAATCAGGCAACCACCGTTGGCAAACTGTTGCCGGTCTATGGTTTGACAGAAGGTCTGAAGCAACGCCAATTGCGACTGATGGTCGAGAAAACGATCGAATACGCCATCGATGAGATTGAAGAAGCGTTGCCCGGCGAGTTGCGTGAGTCGCTGCAAATGTCTGATATCCACTCGGCCCTTCGTAACATTCATTTCCCTGAGAATGCAGAACAGGCCGCCGCCGCTCATCGACGGCTGGCGTTCCAAGAGTTGTTTATTTTGCAACTGGCCCTGGCCATGCGGCGACACCACTTGATGTCGCAACCAACTGCCCCCGCCATTGAATTGACTCCAAAGATTCGCGATCGGATCTTTGGGCGTTTCCCGTTTGAGCTTTCTCCATCGCAGTTGAAAGCCTTCGAAGAAATCGCCGCTGACATGTCGCGCAACGTGCCGATGAATCGATTGCTCCAGGGCGACGTTGGTAGCGGCAAAACAGCTGTGGCCGTCGCGGCCATTTTGCTCGCCGTGGCGCAAGGACACCAGACAGTGTTGATGGCCCCAACAGAAATTTTGGCGAGGCAGCACGAGCGGACTTTGCAACAATGGCTGCGATCGTCGCGCGTGCGAATTGCGTTGTGGACTGGATCGGTGGGACATCGAGCCAGTTTGGCAGAACGAATTGCTGCGGGCGAATTCGATATCGTTGTCGGCACGCAGGCGATTGTTCAAGGTTCATTGAAATTTCCCCAGTTGGGATTAGCGGTCGTTGATGAACAGCACAAATTTGGAGTCCGCCAGCGGGCGTTGCTCAAAACACTATCGGATCATGACCCGCATTATCTTGTGATGACAGCAACGCCGATTCCGCGAACGATTTCGATGACCGTTTTTGGCGATCTGGATGTGTCGCTATTGGAACGACCAGAGAACTTGCGTGGGACGGTGCATACTTATATCGGCATATTCGACCAACGCGAAAAATGGTGGGAGTTTGTGGCCAAAAAACTACGCGAGGGACGGCAGGGATATGTGATTGCGCCGTTGGTTTCGGGTGATGAGGATTTGAAAGTGAGCAGTGCCGAGCGATTGTACGAGTCGTTGTCCAATGGGCCACTAGAGGCCTTTCGACTCGATGTGTTGCATGGGCGTCAATCGGCGGAAGAAAAAGACGCGGCGCTGCGTGCGTTCGCAATGGGCAAGACCCAGGTGATCGTAGCAACAAGCGTTGTGGAGGTAGGAATCGATGTCCCTAACGCAACGGTGATGACAATCGAGTCGGCCGAGCGATTTGGACTTTCGCAACTGCATCAGTTGCGTGGTCGAATTGGTCGTGGCCAGCATCCGGGTTTCGTATGTGCGTTTTCGACGAGCGATGAAGCCATCGAAAACGAACGCCTCAAGGCCTTTGCGGAACATCAGGACGGTTTCGAGTTGGCTGAGATCGATATGAAACTCCGTGGACCTGGAAACTTATTCAGCACGGCCCAAACGGGATTCCCACCCTTGCGAATTGCCGATCTGGTTGCCGATGCCGAGCTATTGACCATGTCTCGGGAAATAGCAAAACCCTTTATCGAAAACGATCCAAGCCTAGAGCAACCGGAGCACCGACGACTCAAGCAACTAGTAACGGCCAAATACGGCGCAGCGCTGGACCTAAGCGACGTGGGCTAGATGCAAACAGAAAAGTATCGGCATGAAGAGTGAGCTAAAGGATGTAGTCCTCGGGTCGTAGCGCCGTGCTTCGATCCGTTAATTCAGCGTCAACAACATTACCGTAAGTCCAATTGGGAACAAAATTGAAAAAATGCCACAGCAAATTCCGACCCAGGCGTGGGCTGAGCCTTTAATAATCGGGTTTGCTTTTCGTTTCTTCAGGCCAATGATGCCAAGAACAATCGATGCTATTCCAAATGGGATTCCGATGAATGGCAACAGCGAGATGATTCCCAAATAATAGGCAACCAATGCGTGCGGATTCTTGTAGGGGATGATACCCCCGGTGGCATCACCTTGCTGACCTGGGGATTGCTGAGGGGAATGCGGTGTGGATTGCATGGGAGCGGAAAACGGATTGTTTTGATCAGATGGTATGTTAGTCGACATGGCAGGAGCGTGTTTGAGGATGATAAAATAATAGAATAAAAGTAATTCATGTATGCGATGTTGAAAAGCATAGAAACAACATTTCGCGTCAACAAAAGGTGAAACAATGAAAACGGTTTCTTCAGTCGATGAGTTTTTTTCTCAGGCGAAGGCATGGAAACAGGAATTGACCCTGTTGCGGAAATTGATCGCTAAAACTGAGTTGGACGAAATGCTCAAATGGGGTACGCCTATTTATTCGCTTAACGGCAAAAATGTGGTCGGTATTGGTGCGTTCAAATCCTATTTTGGACTTTGGTTTTTCCAAGGTGCGTTGATCGATGACTCGCACAACGTATTGATCAACGCGCAAGAAGGCAAAACAAAGGCTCAACGGCAAATGCGTTTTACTTCTGCCGACGAAGTTAAACCGCGTCTGATTGCCAGCTACTTAAAAAAAGCAATAGCGTTAGCCAAAGCCGGCAAGGAAATCAAAGCCGATCGGAATCGCCCCCTGGATATCCCGCCTGAACTGAAGGCAGCCCTGGCGAAGGATAAAAACGCGAAAAGCGCTTTCGAGAAATTGACGATTGGTCGCCAGAGAGAATTCACGGAACACGTCGCCTCCGCCAAACGCCTTGAAACCAAGCAGAAGCGAATTGAAACAATTCTGCCAATGTTAAAACAAGGTACTGGCTTGAACGATAGGTATCGTTCCTAAAGGTTGATAGCCCTTTTTTCAGACGGACGCGACATTGGCTGGGACAGGCAAGCCGAGGTCTTGAATCAATGGAAGCGGCAGGTTGCCAGTTGGCAATGAAGGGTCTTCGTTGAGCGCCGCACGAATCTGCTCGAGTTGTTCGATGGAATTGAGCGAAAGATCGACGAAAAGACACCGACGTTTGCCAAATTCGACTCGGCCGCCACCCGCACCGCCTAAGTCCTCGTACCGTACCTCGTATCCCATCGTTTCCGCAAGGCGTGTGAGACGCTCGATTTGACTGATCGTATTCATTAGAAAACCTCCATGTATTTTGAAAAATGTCGCCACCCGTGGCATTCCATCGTTCGCAGTTGTAACTTGCGTAGTCTACGTTGTGACCAAGGATTATAGCCCTCCTCGGTAGAGAATCACAGTCGAATTCACCGATACTTCCTCATACCGACCTTTGTGTTCGCCGATTTTCTTCTGCGATGCATCGGATCAAAAAAATGCTATCACCTAGACTGCTATCACCAATAGAATCGAAGCCTTCATGCGCCGGGAATCCATGGCACCAACCGCCGACCAATTGCAAAAAGAAATCGAATTTCTCCGAGTTCAACTGATAGAGGCCCAACGCCTTTCGGCGCTGGGTGATTTGATCAGTACAACAACACATGAATTCAACAATGTGTTGATGACCGTGATGAACTACGCGAAGCTGGGTTTGAGAAATCCTGATGTTGAATCACGCAACAAAGCATTCACAAAAATCCTGCAAGCATCGGAACATGCGGCCAACATCACGCAAACGGTATTAGGCATGGCCCGTAACCGCAAGCCTGATTTCGAACCCACACAACTCGCAGATTTGATTCGCGAATCAATGATATTGCTAGAACGCGAAATGCAAAAATATCGCGTCAGCGTCGAAATGGAAATTAACGATGTGCCGAAGGTTCCAATTGTTGCGAGCCAGATTCAGCAAGTCCTCTTGAATCTATTGACGAACGCACGCCAAGCCATGCCAACTGGCGGGCGATTGATCTTGCGTTTGAGTTTCGATGAAACTGCCAAAGCGGTCGAGTTGATGATCCGGGATTTTGGTTCCGGCATTGAACCACAAAAGCTGAAGAAGATTTTTGAGCCCTATTTCACGACGAAAACCGGTCCCGACGAGACTGGCAAAGGTGGCACTGGCCTCGGGCTTTGTGCCTGCCGAGACATCGTTCAAAATCACCAAGGTAAAAT
The DNA here is from genome assembly GCA_024642765.1 of Planctomycetaceae bacterium. Classification (GTDB taxonomy): domain Bacteria; phylum Planctomycetota; class Planctomycetia; order Pirellulales; family Pirellulaceae; genus BJ22. Next base: position 22,905 of record JAHEAM010000004.1, on the reverse strand, counting down.
TCGCGTGGAGAGTACTCTTGGTAAGGGCACGGCGTTTACGATCCGGTTGCCATTGCAACGCACGACAATAATTCCAGCACCCGTTGGGCGGGCTTCGAATACGCCAACCTTGAACTCGACAACCGCGTAGTCTTGTTCCTGCTCTAGTTTGTCCACGTTTGGGATAGGCTGTTTTTAGGAAACCAATGAGCGCTTTTTGCGAACATGTGCGAGATGCCCATTGAGGTGGTCGATGTATTTATTAAGCATTTTTTCGAGCGAGATGGCGCCGATCTCATTGTGAATGCCGATGCGATCGAAGGCTGAGTCTGGTAGAGCGCTCAAGATCACTCCCAACATCTTTCGGTTCGTAGCGAACATTTGGCAGGCTGCCAGCGCATCGAGCTCGTCGAGTCCAGGCAAATTACTAAACGCCGTTTCGTCGTAACCGATCAACAACGGTTTCTCCATTGCCGCAATACGCTTCATGCGATCAACTCCAATCGCGTCGCTATCGTACATGTGAATCGCAATTTGTTGCAAACTCCAGGTCCCGGGCACTGGCACGGCGAGGAGTTGTTCTCGTGTCAGCCCGGCGTACGCGGAAAGGAGTTCTTGGCCACCATTGATATAGACTGTAATTTGGGATCGATCCATGTTTTGTTCCGTGAATTGTTTAAATGCCAAACTAGAAACTGTCGCACCAATGCTTGTCAACAAAAAGAGGTCCGTCCATTTTGAGCGAAAGACCTAAGATAGAGATTTAGAATCGCGGGGGACAGGGTGTGATGTCCAATTAGGTTTGTTGACTTTTTACCGTACAATATTTCGATTGCCATCCACGAATCGAAAGGGTCAGAATGAAACGATTATACGGAATCTTGTTGCCTGTTGCCTGGATTATTACGATTCTGGCGTCGCAAGTCATTGCTCAGGACGATAAGAACCTTTGGACGCGTTATCGTGGTCCCAATGGGGCGGGTTTTGATTCGAGGACAGCCCTGCCGACGGACCTTGCTGATAGCGGCGCCAAATGGAATATCACGTTGGCAGGAAGTGGACATAGTTCCCCGATCGCCTGGGACGACCAACTGATTGTGACAAGTTTCGTGGATCCGAATCAATTTGTTGTCCAAGCGATAGACGTTTCGTCGGGCAAACAACAATGGGAATGGAAAACTACGGCAGAACCTCATCCCATGCATCGCTTAAATAGTGTTGCGGCAAGTACGCCTGCGACCGATGGAACTCATGTTTTTTGTTTAATTCCGTCGACGCAGAACCTGCGGTTGGTTGCGTTGGATATGCAAGGACATGAGAAATGGAATCGCGACTTGGGACCGTGGGTTGCACAGCATGGATTTGGCATTTCGCCTTGTATTTATGATGATGAGGTAATCGTTGTAAATTCCCAGGAGCCCTTTGCTGGAATGCCCACACCAGGCAAAAGCGAAGTGATTGCGGTGAACGCCGAGGATGGTCAAGACGTTTGGCGAACGCCGATCGCTGGAGAGCGCGCTTGTTATGGTGTCCCAATCATCTATCAAAATGGCTTCGATGCAACATGGGTCATAGGGGCTTCAACCGGTGAAGGCTTCTACGCACTTGATGCAAAAACAGGAAAGCAGGAGTGGGCTCGATCGGTTTTCAAACAACGCATCGTCGGGTCGCCAATCATGACAAAGGATCGGTTGATAGGAAACAATGGTTCCGGGGGAGGGGGCAACTATTTGGTAAGCCTAGATTTGGCAGACACCGAGCACAAGGTTAAGTACGAATTGCATCGCGCCATCGGATACGTTCCAACGCTCATTTCGGTTAACCAGCTTTTGTTTTCATGCACGGACAGCGGAATGATTTCGTGCTTTGACCTCGAATCGGGTTCTGAAAAATGGACGGAGCGCGTATCATCGGGCTTTTGGTCATCGCCCGTTTCAGACGGCAAGCATTTATTTTGTCTCGACAAGGATGGAACCCTGCATGTGCTCGCTGCAACGGAGGATTTCAAGCAAATCGGAAAATTTGACTATTCAGAGCCGACCGAAGCAACGCCCGCAATTCACGGCGGCCGGCTCTTTGTTCGGACGGAAAAGCATTTGCGTTGCTTTGAGTCGAATCGATAATTCGGACGCGATATGGCCAAACTGACTCCAAATACGCAACGCCCAAACTTTGGCGATGGCTGGCAGTTTTGGATCGACGTCGGCGGCACGTTTACAGATTGCCTTTATCAGCCGCCGAATGGTTTGTTGCAAAAAACGAAAGTACTCAGTGCGGCGATTGAAAAACGAACTTGGTCGCCGTCGCTGAGAACTGCGAATCTCAACGAGTTTTTGGATCCAGGACTTTCGGTTGACACAGATCAGTTTTGGGTTGGGTACCAACTGAGTTGGCAAGACGCCGATGGACAATGTGTGCTGGAAGGTAGAGTCGTTGATTTCCGTGACGGCTGCATTGTCTTTGAATCGCTTGCTCGGGATCTTGAGGGCCTTGGGCGTGCAACTAACTACGAGTTGCAATCGCCTGAACCTGCTCCCGTGTTCGCCGTTCGCCGAGTGCTGCGTTTACCACTAACGGAGACATTGCCCCCCATCGCCATGTATCTTGGGACGACACGCGGCACGAATGCACTGTTGACTCGCACTGGCGCGCGAACGGTGTTGTTGACGACACAGGGATTCGCCGATTTGCTTTCTATTGGTGATCAAAGTCGCCCCAATCTTTTTGATTTGAATATCCGTATACGACCGGCATTGGCTGAATCCGTAGTCGAAATTGACGAGCGACTGGATGCGGCAGGTAATGTGTTGGTGCCGCTGCAGATCGAAAAAGCGAGACTGTCGCTTGAAGCTATCCGCAGAAGTGGCATTGAGTCGTTGGCCATCTGTTTGCTGCATTCTTATCGCAATCCCGTTCATGAGCGCGCTCTTGGTCAGCTTGCAATGGAAATAGGTTTTCCAGAAGTAAGTTTGTCGAGTGAACTTTGTCCGTTGATCAAGATTTTGCCTCGCGCCGAAACGACTGTGTTGAACGCTTACTTGAACCCAGTCATTCGAGTTTATGCCGACAAGATTCGTGCCTGTCTTTCAAGTGAAAGTCGTTTGCAATTCATGACTAGCAATGGTTCACTTGTGCAGCGAGAGCGTTTTTCAGGTCGTGACAGCGTATTGTCCGGACCGGCAGGCGGTGTCGTTGGATTCGCACGGGCTGCCGAGCAAGCAGGCTTCGCCCGTGCGATTGGCTTTGACATGGGGGGGACGAGCACGGATGTCGCTCGCTTTGACGGTCGATTCGAACAAGACTTCGAATCGCTCAAGGCTAATGTCCGAATTGTGGTACCGATGCTTTCGATTGAAACGGTAGCCGCGGGTGGCGGTTCGATTTGTGCTTTCAATGGAACGCGACTGACAGTTGGCCCTGAGAGTGCGTCGTCGATTCCGGGCCCTGCCTGTTACGGACGTGGCGGTCCATTAGCCGTAACGGACATCAACGTTTTTCTTGGTCGCATTAGCGAAGAACATTTTCCATTTGCGTTGGATCGGGTGGCTATTGAACGGCGACTCGATGCGATCTTGCAAGAGATCGGATTGGCAAACGGGCCCAAGATCTCTCGTTTGGAACTTGCGCTTGGTTTTCTTGAGATTGCCAATCATAACATGAGTCTCGCGATTCGAACTGTTTCGGTGTCGCGGGGCTACGATCCGACAGACTATGTTCTAGTTGCGTTTGGCGGCGCGGGTCCGCAGCACGCGACCCAAGTCGCGGATCTGTTGGGTATTCGGCAAGTGTTAGTACACCCGAATGCGAGCGTGTTGAGTGCCGACGGGATTCGATTGGCGGATCGCAAGGCGTCGTCGGTGAAGTCCGTACTGCGACCGCTCGCCGAAATTGCCCCGCAAGAATTGGAAGCATTGTTTTCCGAGCTCGAGCAAGGTGCGACCGGCGAGTTGGTAAGCCACTCGGCAAATCGCGACGATTTCGAGCTGTGCTGGGCCTTGGATCTGCGATTCGTAGGTACCGAACCGTTTTTGAACATTGAACTCGATTGTCGCTTGGCCGATTCGGCAACCGACATCTTCCGCCAAAAATTCTTAGCCGAACACAAACGGCAGTTCGGCTACGTTCAAAATCGCGAGATCGAAGTTGTCGCTGCGCGTGTGACCGCAACGATAGCCGGAGTGCGTGAAATATGTCCGACGCACTCGACTGAAGCAAGAGATGTGGTAGCCGAGCATTTCCAAGAATGCGTCAGTAACGGTCGCTGGATCAAAGCGGCGAGGTTCGATTGGCAACAGTTAACGGCGGGCGACTCGTTGCGGGGGCCGGCGTTGGTTGCCGATCGACTGACAACGGTCGTGGTCGATGCCGGTTGGTCAGCAGAACTCATCGATTCAAAACAGTTGATTCTGAGAAAAGATATGGGAGAGACTGCACCCACCCAAGGCAATCGAAAAAAGATTTCAACGGATGTCGCCGACCCGATCTTGCTGGAAATCTTCAACAGCAGTTTTTCTGCCATCGCGCGGCAAATGGGAATCACACTGCAACGAACGAGTGTTAGTGTCAATGTGAAAGATCGTCTGGATTTTTCGTGTGCGCTATTCAACTCGCAGGGCGAACTGATTGTGAACGCGCCACATATTCCCGTGCATCTAGGTGCCATGAGCGAAACGGTCCAAGAAATCATCCGCTTGAATCCATCGGTGAAGAATGGCGACGTATTCGTGACGAACGATCCGTATGCGGGCGGTTCGCACTTGCCCGACGTGACGGTTGTGTCGCCTGTTATTGTCGAGGACCAGGTCGCTTTTTGGGTTGCCAGCCGTGGCCACCACGCTGAGATTGGAGGTTCGACCCCCGGATCGATGCCACCCAATGCGACCTGTCTGGCCGACGAAGGCGTGCTGATTCAAAATCTCAAGTTGATTGATCAAGGCCAAGAGCATTTCGATCGCCTCGAACACTTGTTGACCTCTGGCCCCTATCCGTCGCGAAACGTACGTGACAACCTTGCGGATGTGATGGCGCAAGTGGCAGCCAATCGCGCCGGTGCCACGGCACTCCTCGAATTGGTTCGCCAATATTCTTTACCGGTTGTGAATGCCTACATGACGTTTGTCTTGAACGCAGCGGAGCAACAGATTCGAGCAGCGTTGCGATTGATCGCTGACGGCGAATACTCATTCTCCGACTCACTCGACAACGGGAGACGAATAAAAGTCGTGATCGACAAACGTGATGATCGAATTCGAATCGACTTCACGGGCACGGACCCAAGTTCGCGAGATAACTTGAACGCAAACCGAGCCATTTGTTTGGCGGCTATCATGTATGTCCTACGATGTCTCTTGAAAACGGACCTGCCACTCAATCAGGGAATCATGCGACCTGTCGCGTTGACGTTGCCTGAATGTTTGTTGAATCCGCGTCCGGGCGTCGATGCGCAGCATAGTCCCGCAATTGTTGGAGGAAATGTCGAAACGAGTCAGCGTGTCGTCGACGTATTGTTGGGGGCGCTCGGGCTCGCCGCTGCGAGCCAGGGGACGATGAACAATTGGTTGATGGGCGATACGAGTTTTGGTTACTATGAAACAATCGGTGGCGGCTCAGGTGCGACGGCTGAATGGCCTGGGGCCGACGCCGTTCACACGCATATGACCAACACGCGATTGACTGACCCAGAAGTTTTGGAGTTTCGCTATCCCGTTCGCTTGATTGAAACGGCGATTGCTGTTGGGACTGGTGGCATTGGAAAAAATGTTGGTGGCTGTGGAATGCGGCGAACGATTGAGTTCTTGCGACCACTGACCGTTTCTCTGCTAACGAGTCGACGCAATTCGCAACCCTATGGTATGGCGGGCGGTGGGCCCGGGTGCAGTGGGCACAATTTCTATTTGCCGGACGGCGAAACAAAAGAGCAAATTTTACCCAGTCGCCATCAGCTGGATGTGCAACCTGGCGACCGACTAACTATCATAACTCCCGGCGGCGGTGCTTGGGGAGAGATTTGATTTTCGAGAAAGAACAATGACAAGAGACCTTTCGCTCGACCATGCGTATGTGGGCGACCTATTCCAATGGCCCGCGTCGCGAGAAGAATGGGATTCACTGCGCCTGAGCGACAAACAAGTGGCGCGATTTCATCGCGATGGATTTTTGGCCGATGTTCCGCTTTTGGATGAACGCCAATGCGCGGTTTTGCGTGATGAGCTGTCGGAGCTTGCTCAACCGGGGCACGATGGCGAGGATCTTTGGTACGAGTACCATTCGAATGAATCGGGCAACCCTGATAGCGTATTGTTTCATGCCTTGGGGGCTTGGCGACTCAGGCCTGGACTGCACGACATCCTGTGGAGTCCGCGGTTCTTGATGGCCGCATCACAGTTGCTGGGCGGGGCAATTCGCTTTTGGCATGATCAGCTCTTTTGCAAACCGGCCGGACATGGTGGTGTGGTGGCCTGGCATCAAGATTATTCGTATTGGACTCGCACCCATCCGATTCAGCACTTGACATGTTGGATTGGGCTGGACGACAGCACGCGTGAAAACGGCTGCGTGTTGTACGTTCCCGAAAGTCACCGTTGGAACCTGCTACCTATAACGGGATTGGCGGGAGACATGGTGGCAATCAAGAACGTGTTGTCGGACAAGCAATGGATCGCCTTGCAGAATCCTGTAGCAGCCGAAATGCCGGCGGGACATGGCGTATTTCATCATTCGTTGACCGTGCATGGCTCCGAGGCGAATCGCTCACCTCGCCCGCGTCGCGCGATCGTGCTCAACGTCTTTCGAGACGGAACGCTTTCGGGAGCGGACGAACCGCTACTTCAGGGAGTTCCTGCCATTGCAAAAGACACACCAATGGGCGGACCGTTTTTTCCCTTTTTGTTTGACCCGGACAACCCTAGCCGAAAGAAGTAGTAAACGTCGCAACGTAAGTAAATGACAGATGGGTGCGTCAACGACGCACCCGAGGATTGTCTTGTTGAAACAGATTTTCTCTTGGTGGCGGATTCTTTTTTCAATCACATTCAGACCGGTAACTGCAACCTTACTGGTTCCAAAACCGGAATTGTATTTTTTGTCGCGAATGGATGCTGGCAACTTGGCCTAGCTTAAAAAATTGGAATCGGTCCGACCTCCGATTGTGTCGTCCGCATTGAATTTGGCCAATCCTGGCACAGAAAGTTTTTGCAAGTTATTGCTGACATTTTGGAAAGTCTGTTAGTTATTTGGGGTTTCAACGGTCACGAAAAACCCCATTTTGCAATCGTTGTTTGGGTATAGACAATAGCGGTCAACTCATAAATTGAACCGATCAATATCTGGACTCGCGAAGTGAATTGCCTCAAGGCAAGACGGCAAATTTTGAGTACAAAGTTTGTTGGATTGAGCTATTGAAAATGTCCCACTTGTGGCTGGAATGTGTAGCAGCCAATTTGGGCCAGCGATTGTTGGAGTTCCTGGAACGCCTGTTCATCGTCAACGGTGCCGATGATTGCTCCCCCACTGCCGCAGAATTTTGCTGAGGCTCCGGCGCCGCGCGCTGTTTCGATCATCTCGATGTGATGCGGATGCAAATGGCAGATCGAACGCCGCAGATCGAAATTGGCGTTGATCAGGTCGTGGAGGCGATTCCAATTTGCGTTCACAAGTGCGTTGCGGCCTTCTTCTGCGAGCGCGGCGAACTGTTGCATGGCATCGACGACGGATTGCTCGCCGGCTTGAAATCGTTCGCGCAGTCTCGAGTGAGTGACTTCCGTGGGTTCGCCGCCGTGTGTGCTATACGAAATGTAAAAACGAGAAGTATCCATATTTTCCAAAAGGCGATAGTCTCCCAACTCAAGCCCGTCGAGCGATTTCATTTTTTCTTTTGAGAAGTCCATAAAGACAATCCCTTCGAAGGCTTGAATCACGCGATCTTGCAGTCCGGCGGGGATGCCCAGTTCATCGCGTTCTGCGGACAGCGTCAACGCTGCTAGGATTGATGGTTCAATGCGTATGTCAAACCATTGCATCGCGGCCCGAAGAGTCGCCATCACGATTGCACTAGAGCCCGCCAGGCCCACTTGCCGGGGAATCGAACTGCGAATCGAAACGCTAAAATTCGGAGTGTGATTTAGTTTTTTCAAGGCGTCATCAGGATAGTTGGCAACGAAATCTGTGAAACGACGAAGGGCCGCTTTGACCAGCCGTTCCGAGCCGTAGTAGCCTTGAGATCCAATCCGGTCACGTAAGGCACTCAGCGAAAGAAATGTAGTGTCCTCGCCTTCGGCCGGTTCGATCGATATCACGCTTGCCTCTGCAAACGTGACTTCCGCGAAATAGTCGCCGACAATCATACTGATTGTTTTGCCGTTGTAGCCGTCGGATGGATTGCCGAGTAATCCGGCTCGAGCATAGGCGCGTGCTGATACACGTTTCATTGTTTCTGCTCGTTCAATATGACTTGAGCCATTGCTCGCAGGTTTTTGTCATTCGCGAGTGCATATTCTATGAAAGCTTGCGCAAATCCAGTGTAGTTGCCGACGTCAATTCGCGTTTCGCCTGAGTTCATTTGAACACCGAAGACTTTGGCTCCCGCAAGAATCATTTTCCTTAACGCGTCAGTCAGTTGAATTTCACCCCCCTGCCCTGGTTCGATCGATTGTAATTCAGCGAAAATGTCATACGAGAGCACATAACGCGCTGCGATGGCCAAATTGCTCGGTGCGTTTTCGGGTTTGGGTTTCTCAATCAGATCGCGCAACTGAAAAACGGAGCCCTGTTCGAAGGGATCCGCAATTCCATAGCGGCTGACGGCTTCAGGTGGAACCCGTTCGAAAGCGATAACGGCATCGGCCTTGTGCGAAAGAAAAACGTCAGTCAGGCGTTTCGTCATTTGCGACTGCCCCACGGGGCCCATCAAGCAATCGCCCAAGGCAACGACGAACGGCTCGCGTTGCATGAGGTCCTGCCCACATAGGATTGCATGCCCAAGGCCTAGTTGTTGGTCCTGGGTCGCGGTTAGGATTTTTGTTTTAGCGAATGGCCCATGGGTCCACAGCGAATTGAGCAGCTCGGTTTTGTTTTGTGTGCGAAGTGTTTGTTCGAGCAGGGCATCGGTGCGAAAGAGTTGATCGATGTTTGCTTTCGCAGCACTAGTGACGAGGCAAATGCTATCGATTCCCACGCTGGCGATTTCCTCAGCGATCCATTGCAACGTCGGCTTGGGGCCGATGGGCAATAGTTCTTTTGGAAGGGCGCGGCTGATGGGTAACAGTCGCGTGCCGAATCCGGCAACTGGGATGATGGCTTGTTTGATCATCGGGGCTTGGGCCGATACTTAAGTCAAATGTTAGGAAAGGTCTTGTTCTAAGATGTCGCGAATGCGTTTACAAGCCTGGCCATCGCCGTAGGGGTTTTGCAATTGACTGCGGCGGGCAAATTCCTTTTCGTCCGACAGCAAACGGTTGGCTTCCGCTACGATGCGTTTCGTATCGGTTCCGACCAGCACGCACGTTCCTGCGGCGACACCTTCTGGACGCTCGGTACTGTCGCGCATGACCAACACGGGTTTGCCTAGGCTGGGTGCTTCTTCTTGCACGCCACCGCTATCACTCAAGATGAATTTGGCCTGATCCATCAACCAAACAAAATCTTGATACCCGGCAGGTTGAATCAGCTCGATGCTAGGATGGCCCCCAAGAATTCGATTGACGGGCTCTTGGACAGCGGGATTCAAGTGAACTGGGTAGAGCAATCCGAGACCTGGGTGTGTTTCGGAAAGTTCCAACAGCGCACGGCAAATGTTTTCAAATCCGCTGCCGAACGACTCTCGGCGGTGCCCGGTAATGAGCAAAAAGGGATTCGCGTTTTGACCAAAATGACGTACAGCAAATTCGGAAGAGACTCCCAGGTTGATTGCCTTTTTCGAGGCATTCATTGGTTCCAGCTGTGTGCGATCGCGTGTCATCAAGAGCGCGTCAATAACAGTATTTCCAGTAACGAAACACGAGTCCGCGGGTATTTGTTCTTGCAAAAGATTTTGGCGGCTAGTTTCTGTCGGTGCAAATGACCAACGACAAAGGGGCGAAGTCAATCGGCGATTCACTTCTTCAGGCCATGGGTTGCGCATCTGGTAAGTGCGCAAACCGGCTTCGACATGGCCTACCGGAACGTCCGCGAAGGTAGCAGCGAGTGAGGCCGCAAAAACGGAAGTCGTGTCGCCTTGGACGAGCATCGCAGCGGGGCGTTGTTGGTCCAAAAAACCGTGAACCGATCTTAAGACT